>CAZSWS010000028.1:0-31528 GCA_964610765.1 uncultured Parabacteroides sp. | reverse complement strand
ACGACACCAACGTCGTAACTCCTATTATGATATATGTAATCATGCTTTTTCTTGTATAAAACAAATTGATGTAATCCTATAAAAACAAAGATAGGTAGAGAGTGATTACTCTCCACCTATCTTTGTTTTTTTGAAGAAAGAATACTTTTATTTAATAAATCTCATGTCAGAAATGTAATAAACTATGGGTGTTTTTGGTGCAAAAGTGATACTAGGTTCACCTCCAAAGTTTATAGCTATTACTCTTGTATGTCTATCATTCATTTTGCTAATGTCGAATTTAATAGTTGTCCATTTTTCGAGTTCATTATCTTTTAAATAATATGATTCATCTTGCCATGTTTCTTGTCCAAAATCACTATGACTAGTAAATGCCCATAGATAGTTCATTGTTCTAAGCCAGAGTCTATTATATTTAGAATAGTCTCCTGTTAATACTGATTTTGGAGGGGAGTAAACTTCCATTTCCAAATACTTATATACTTCAGTGTTGAAGCGATACTCTTTAGGTATGGCTATTGTAAATGTTGAGTTTTTACTTTTTAAAGTAATTTTATAAGTTTCTTTTCCAGTACCAGCAGGTGCATCTTTAGCAGGGTATTCTTTTATTATTTCCCAAGCTGTCGTTTGTACTGTTTCATTTAAAATGAAATCATTGCTGATAAGAGCTGTTTCAGGCATATCAACAAGCTCAACAACTCCGGTCTTAACGTATGGTTCTAATATGTCGTCTATACCCATAGAGTGAGGGATATAAGTTACTTTTTTAAGCATGTTTTTTTCTAAAAGCTCTTTCAGCACTAAAGTTTTTGAACTAGCAATAGGTGAGACTTTTCTCATGAAAGGTTCAAGAATTCCTTTAGCTCCAACAGTACTTTCATTACTAGCTCCTTGCTTATATGTCAAAGAAGTTGTTGGAAATAAATCCCCTCCAGTTAAATCTAACTCTTCTAAATCAGGGAAGTAAAAGATATCTTGTAATGAATTTGTAATTATTGGATATACCAATTTTTTAATGCCTTTAACGCCATTTGCAGTAAATGTTTTGATGCCATTCTTTTCTAAAATACTTTGCTCATCTATTGTTGAGAAAGGAGTGTCTTTGTCTGGAATATAAAGTGTGACTGTTCGCTTTACCGGAAGTACATCTAATATATTCACCCCGTCTATTTTAGGATTAACTTGGTAGGTAATATCTACATTTACTGTTGATTTAGCTTCTAAATTAGATATAGTAACCCTTGTGCTTTCTCCTTCTTTAACTTCGATAGTCTGTTCTTTTCCATTTTTATCAACATACTTGCATGTCATAGCTATATAGTCTAAAAGAACACTAGAGAGACTTTCCCATTCTAAAACGGCTGAGGTGGTTGAATAAGTTATTTTAGGATTAGCAACAGTGAGTGTAGCTAAATCACTTTCAGTATATGGTATCAATGCTATTTCTTGAGGAACGGATTTGTTCTCATATTCATCAATGGTATAAATGTAAAAGCGATAAAGTTTTGGACTAGTTAAGTTTTTTATATTTAACCAAGAGGCTACAGTGTCAAGAACTAGTGTCGTGTCATCATACTCAACAAGTGTTTTCTTTGATTTTCCCATAGCTATCTTACTTGTTGGAATTCTTCCGGCTTTTAATAAATCTATCTCAACTCTATTAAATCCTATTTTACCTATAACTGTGTCATATTTTGCAGGATAGATAATTTCACCGGAATAATCATTGAGTGAGTCGTACATTCCATCACAAGAAAGCAATGCAAATGTTAGTACGAAAAATGATATTATAGTAGTCTTTATATATTTATACATGATTATAGTTTTTTATTTAGCTTTTCTTCCGTAAAGCGTGATTTCTGACAAACAGTTTGCATCTTCTAATGTGTAGTTTCCATTAAAGCTTTTCGTAGCTTCATATCTGAACCAACGTGTGGGTTTTGTATATTGAGGTTCTTCGGGGTACATGTAAGCCATATCACCAGCTTCACCTTTCTTCACAAATTCAATTTCACTCAATCCTACTGGAACTGGTATTTTGTGTGTAGAAACAAAAATCCATTCTTCAGTATCATCATCCCAAATATACATATTGTAAATACCTACATTCTCACTGTGGTAATACTGTCCTCTACTTATATTAGCTAGTCCGCCAGAATGTCTTTGAACTGTGATTATACGACTCAATTCATAATGATCGCCTAAGTCTATCATTACGTTCCACGGCATATTTCCATCAGAAGAGCTTCCGGTATGTCCACGCCCATGTGTATGCATAAAGTTTAGGTTATCCCCTCTGTCTATAATTCCATCTATCACTTTGGCTGTTCGACCTTCATATCCATCTCCAAAGCACATAGGGATACCCCCTATTAGTGTGGCTGCGACGGGTAATGTCCATTTGTTTTTAGGAATTTCTATGTCTTCATACAATGATAATTTCCCTTTAGGTATTCTTTCGGTTATATTACCATAAGTATCTTCAACTTGAATCTCTACTTCAATTTGCTCTTCGGGTTTTAAGAAGAGATTTTCAATGAACCTTCTGTCTTCCTCTAGGTTTGATGAAAAAACCGAGGTGAAGTTATAATCAGTACCTTCTTTAGAATACTTGTAGTGAATATAGACATTGATGTTTTGTTCTAATTCGTTTATCCAATCTACCATTAAAGAGCTAAAACCTGGCTTTACAAGCACATCTTTAGCTACTCTTAAAAAAGCTGGTTCAAGAGGTTTGACCGGAACAAATATAGGATCTGATTTCTCTCCAGCTCTATTTGTTGTGTAAATCTTTATATTTTGCTCTTCTTCGCTGGGAAGTCCGTAAATGTCTAGTGAATCTACAAAATAAGAAGAAGAGAATGTAAATGTTTTATTATTCTTATTCGTATATTCTGCACTAATACTGAGTAGGTCTTTGGAGTCTGGAACTTGATAAAAGAACCTTGCCCCTCCATATAAAGGTTTATAAGTTATTTCTTCAATAGGTTTCGGTTTTTCACCGGATTGAGTCTCTGGTAAATAACGTGTTTCTTCTTTACAACCGAATGTCAGGAGAATAATACAGGATATTATTATAGGAAAAAACAATTTTGCTTTCATATGTTTTAAAAGTTAAATATTATAAATTACCAACCAGGGTTTTGAATTAAATTACCATTCGTATTCATCTCATCTAATGAAATTGGCCATAAACAATCTGTTATGGAGAACTTACGTGTTTGCTTTATTTCTAACTTAAAGAAATTCTCGGCATTTCCTCCTGAGCGATTCCAACCGTAAATTGGCGCAGAAAACTCGCTGACAGCTTTTTTGTGTCTAACCATATCCCAAAACCTAGATCCTTCGAATGCAAGCTCTATACTTCTTTCTCTTAATATAATATCACGCATTCCTTCTTTAGTCTTGTGATAGTTTACCTTTCTGGCGATGGTTGGGTCAGACCAAGATTCTTCGACGTTAGGTATTCCAGCTCTTTTTCGTACTATGTTTATAGCATCCCAAACTTCTTGATCGGGTACTTCTTTGAGCTCATTAAGAATTTCTGCTTTCATTAAGTAAAGATCAGCTAGTCGTATAATAGGATATGGGAAATTTATAACCCTTTGCCATGCTCCGGAAGTGTTTTCTGGATGTACAAATTTCTGAAAAGCAATGCCTGTTTCATAAAAGTCTGTAGTATGTTGTGATGAATTGTATCCACCATCAGTGTTCATGAAAAACAACGAGTTTATTCTAACACTATGTGCTCTCCAATAGCCTCCTGTTATACCAAGGTTTGCATAAAATCTAGGCTCACGGTCTAAATATAGCTTGATAGTTTCGACACCTGGTTGCATAAAGCCTCTGAGTTTGGTATACTCAGCATCAGCTGCGCCTGGAGTTGTTACTATTTCATGGATAGTATTATATGGATAGGTTAAATCCTGATCTATAGGAAGACCATTTTCTGTATAATATCTTTCTGCTACCTGATATGTTGTTCCAAGCCATTGCCATGAAAACTGGGGCGTATTAGTTGCACCTCCTCCATATCCTTCAGGGAGTCTCATGTTTGCTGAGTGACCAATAGCGCCTTCATTATAATAATCTATGTTTGAAAACCCCCATACTACTTCGCTGTTCCACGGGTCGCAAATAACCATACGAAGATCATAGAGAGTTTTCATACGTTCTTTATTTGCTTCCATATCTTCTCGATCATATATGCGAGGCTCTCCAGTATGTCTATATAATTGTGCGCCAAATTGAAGTGACGAATCAATGGCAGCATTGACAGCTTTAAGTGCATCTTCCCATTTTTCTTTTTTATACTCTAAAGGAAAAAATGGTTCGCCATTATGATCTAAAAAGTCTCCGAAGTATTCTTTATTTCCATTGAAAAAAGGACTGGCTCTGAAAAGCAAAATTCTTGCTTTTATAGCTCTAGCTACTACTTGGTCTACTTGCCCAAGCTCATTCTCTTCAACTTTTGCTTTTAAATCAGGAATAGCTTCTTCTATTAAATTAAGAATGTAATCAAAACAATACTCTACTTTTTTTCTATATAAGAATAATTCTTCTTCAGTACTATCTCCAGTTACGATAGTTTCAGGAATAACAATAGGTCCATACTTCTGTACAAGTAAAAATACATAATAAGCTTTAATGAATTTAACTTGGGCTTTCCATTCGCGAATTTCAGTATCATTCATATCACGAACTTTATCAATGTTAGTCAGGAATATGTCTGCCTGCCTAAGAGCTCTATATAAATGGGAAGCTCCTTGTGAGCCTGTCCAATTACCCATTTGGGGGTCTGATACATTTTGCAGGCCACGCATAATACGTATGCCTCGTAAGTTTCCGACATCTTGGTTTAAATCTAAACGGCCTAAATATTCATCGCCTAACAACCATTCTGATTGATGGGTTTTGTCAATGCGAGGCATGTAGCTGTATACCTTTGCTAATGCTTCATATGCCGTCTCTCTCTTTTCAAATATGCTTTCAAGTTCTAAAGTGTTATCTGGAACTACGTCCAAGTAGTCCTGACAAGACAAGGCAAAAAGAGAAATAATTGTGAATAATATTATTTTATATGTTGATTTCATATTTTTTCTTTTTAATATTAAAATGAAATTTGGAAACCGATGTTAAATCGTTTATTAGGAGGGTAGGCTAGACCTCTACGTCCCATTTCTGGATCCCATAGTTTAAAGGGACTAAAAACTAATAAGTTTTCTCCACTAAAATATACGCGCAGGTTCTCTATATTTAATGATTTTAAGCTTGTTATATTATAGCCTACTTCTACTTGTTTTAGTCGCATGAATGACCCGTCTCTCATCCACCATGATGATGATTGTAGGTTGTTATTTATTTGGTTAGTTGATAAACGTGGCCAAAATGCATATGGATTTGGATTCGTTTCACTCCAATAATCATCTGCAACAATTGTGAGAGCATTTCGTCTGTTGACAAAAGGTGCAATTCCTTCATCATTGTCACTTCCTCCTCCAACACCTGGATTGATAAAGAAAGAGACACGACTGTTCCCTTGTAGGAAGAAAGAAGCGTCGAAGTTCTTAAAGCCCGCGGAGAGACCAAAACCATATTGTATTTCAGGAACTGTAGGGAACCCCAAAGGTACTCTGTCGTTACTATTAACAACTCCATCACCATTAATGTCTTTGTATTTTATATCACCAGCCATGTATTCACCGAAGTCTTGTTTGGGAGAGTTAGCAATCTCAGCCTCATCAACAAAAAGACGCTCTGCTACTAGACCCCACTGTTGGTTGATATTGTGGCCTTTACGCTTTAAGTATTCGTCCGCATAGTTCTTTTCATCAATTTCTACGTACTCATTGGTTGCATAAGTGAAATTGGCTCGACCTGTAAGCCAAAAATCGTTGTTGAAAAAATGTTGATAATCGATAGAGGCATCTATACCGGAAGATTTAACACGACCTATATTGCCACTAATACTTGCTTCGAGTCCAGCTGTTTCAGGAAAATTTACTCTTCTCATATAAATTTGTTTTCTGTCATCATGGAACACATCTGCCTGTATTTTTAAAGCATCTTTCATAAAACCTGCTTCTATACCAATGTTTGCCTTTGTAGAAACCTCCCAGGTTATATCTGGGTTAGCATAGCGGTGGGTAGAGTATCCTCCGTATGAATTCATGAATGAGCTACCCCAACGATACCCTCCTCCTCCCATGGAAATATGAGACAAATAGAAGAAGCGGTCAGCCCTTCCTGCAATAGCGTCATTCCCAACCTTCCCAAGGCTAGCTTTTAGTTTTAAACTACTGAAAAAATCATTGTTAATTTTCTCCCAGAAATTTTCATTTGAAACCATCCAGCCTATAGCTAGAGATGGAAAAAATCCAAATCTTTTTGTTTTAGAGAACTTTTCAGATCCATTATATCCATATCCAAACTCCAAGAAGTAGCGCCGATCATAATCATAGGTAACACGTCCTGAGTTACCCATATTTTTTTCAGGTAAAGTTTCATAAATAGAATTACTGTTACCAGCTGTAAGAACGTTTTCTTCCATTCTGAACACGGTCATTGCACCCAAATTGTGTAAACCAAAACTGTTGCCCCAGTTAAGAAGAAGCTCATAATAAGTTTTAGAGTCAGAGTTTCTACCTGCTCTAACATCACCTAGATAGGGGTTGCCTGAAGTTGGATTTAAAGTAAATAAAGAATATTCACCAGTTACTTGATCATAGTTTTCCAACTCATAAAAAAATGGCACATAGCTTCTTTTTGCAGAGTAGTAGTTCCATACACGTGTGGAAACTGTTAACTTGGCTGAAAGACCTTTGGTTATAAAGTCTAAATCCTGAACTAAAGAACCTTGAGCAGAAATAATTGTTTCATCTCTATTTTCGTAGCCACTAATCATATTCGCATATGGATTGGGTTTTAAACTTCCTCCTACGTATGTATTTCCAAAAAGAATATGTTCTGTATATTGATTTTTTTCATCAGGCTTAAAATAAGTGGGGAAATCAACCGGGTTTGAGTTCATAATATTGTTATACAGGTCTTTTGTTGAATTATGAGGTCCTGTGTATCGCTCAAAACGTCCGTTTATACGAGTATCTAGTGTTGTAGTAGGGGTTAGTTTGAATATTACGTTTGTTCGTACATGAACACGGTTAATATTAATATTATTGCTAAAATTATTTCTTTTATCAACATTTAGCAAACCGGTTTCATGATCATATCCCCCCGCTACGTAGTAAGTGGCTATATTACCTCCACCTGAAACATTTATATTAGCTTTCGTATTGAATGTTTGCTTTTTAAAAAGTTCATCATACCAGTCTATGTTCGGGAAAATCATAGGATCAAGCCCTTGAGCAGTTGATTGAATTTTTTGTTCTGAATAAAAAGAGCCTAAAATCGGATCTCTTGTAAGACGAGCTTCATTATAGAGTTTCATGTATTGTACACCATCAACAAACTTAGTTGTTCTGGTAGGAGTTGCTATCTGAAAGTCAACCCTGGCATTTAACTTAATACCTCCTTCTACTCCAGATTTGGTGTTTACTAGAATAATTCCATTAGCACCTCTAGCACCGTAGAAGACGGTCGCAGAAGCGTCTTTTAATATGGAGAAGCTTTCAATATCATCTGGTTGTAATCGTGCTAAATCATCAGTAGTTGCTTCAACATTGTCAATGAGAATTAGAGGATCGGATTTGTATCCAAAAGTTGTTACACCACGTACGAAGAATTGAGCATTGTCAGCACCAGGCTCACCAGTTGTTTGGTATGAAATCAGCCCTGGAATTCTACCAGCTAATGCTGTGGTTAAGTTAGTTGCTGGGATTTTCAAGTCTTTAATATTGACTGTTTCTACAGAAGCAAGAACACTTTCCTTTCTTTGCTTCCCAAATGCGACAACAGTAACTTCTTCAAGTTGTGTTTTGTCAATAAACATCTGAACATTAATAACATTTCTGTGGTCTATGACTTCTTTTACAGGGCTATACCCCATGAAAGAGAAGGTTATTGTGTCACCTATACTTCCTGAAACAGTATATTCACCGCTAGCATTTGTAGCAGTGGCAGTGCTGGTTTTTCCTGTTACAGATACCAATGATCCAGCTATAGGAGAGTTATCTGCCCCATCTCTAATAACACCTGAAATTTGTTTTTTTGTGTTTTGAGGAAAAACGAGAGTGCAAGATAAAAACATGATGAATGTTCCTAGTAGTTTTAATTTCATAAATGTTTTTTTATAGTTTATAAGTTTAAAATAACAGTTAAGTATAAAGTATATATGCTTAATTTAATGAACGGGAGATTAGTTTAGTCTAGTATAATCATAGGCTATGTATTTTAGGACATGGTTTTAGTTTAATTTGTATATAAAGAGAAAAAGTAAGACTTCTTGCTGGCAAATTTCAATGCAAATGTTAAAGGTTATTGTGATTTTTTTTCACTATAATAGCGCAAATATAAATTAATTATTATACTATAAAAATTATTTGTGTTTTATTAACAATGCATCTGTTGCTTAATTGTGAGACGTGGATAATAATGTATCATATATAGTATAAAAATCCTTCAAGTTGTTTTTTTATTTTAAGATATCTGGTTAAATATTGTTGAATTACTTGACATTGAGTGCTTGAAAATTAATTTGATTTGCTGCTTAATATTAACAGTTATTCGCTTAGGGTTAGGTGTTAAAAATAGCTGTTGTAAAATACTTAATTACAGGACAAAATGTTTGGCATTGTTTTATCTGTTGAGGCGTTTGCGTTCATAGACTTTGGCAGAGATACCGAGATAGATGAATACGCTGAGGAGGCAAATGATGGCATCAATGAGGTAGAGTGTGCTAAATGAAAGATAACCGGTGATATATCCGCCTATTAGCATTCCCATAGCAAGTCCCAAATCAAATCCTAATAAGTAGGTCGAGTTAGCTGTTCCGCGCTGGTTATTGTTTGCCATATTGATATAGAGGGTTTGTAGAGCGGGAAACATCATGCCAAATCCAATGCCTAAAGCTAAACCGCATAGGCAGAAAAATAAAACACTCTGGATGGTTGAAAATAGTAAGAAGGCAATAGCAGCAATGAACATGGAAGAGGCGGTTACTATATGTATATGCCCTTTGTCCACTTGTCTGCCTGAAAAGGTTCGGGAAAGCATAAGACCTCCTGCCCAAAAGAGGAAGAAAATTCCGGGATTGTCGATGTGATGTGATTTGCCGTATTGGGCAACAAAAGGTCCAATAGTACCCCATGCAAAACTAGGAAGTAATTGATTTAAAAAGATTGGCCAAGCAGGAAGGAGGAAGAAGCGGTCGAGCGAAATCTTCCCATGTTCTATTTTTGGCCGCTCAGGTGCTTTAATCATGGAAACAGACAGAATGCCTATTATTCCCATAGCCATAGCACAAAGTAATAGCACTTGAAATCCGTATGCATAGTATATATGTATGGCAATGAATGGTCCAATGGCCATTGCAATATTCATAAATACTCCATAGTATCCAATTCCTTCAGCTCTTCTTTCAGATGGAACAAGGTCGATAGCTAAGGTGCTGGAAGATACTGTTGATATTCCCCAGGTGATACCGTGTAGGAAACGAACAAAAATGAAAAGTCCAATGGTAATTGCATAGAAACTCCATTCAGCATGGAAGACTCGATGCAAAAAATCACTAACTCCTACCGCAGTGAAGTTGAAATAGCCTATAAAAACCAGCACATAGCCAATAAATCCGGCCATCAACATTTTTTTACGTGAATAAAGGTCGACTAAATAACCTGAAAACGGGCGGACAAACATCAGAGCAACTGCATATGATGCCAATAGGATACCTGTTTTTGACTGAGGGATATCTAGTTTTTCAGTAACATAGAGCGGAATGGAGGGCATGAGTAGGTTGAAAGTGCATGCCATAATAAAGTTTGACAAGCAGACATTGATAAAGCCGGGTGTCCATAGTTTAGGAACTGTGGCACTACTTTTTTCTTTTATCATGAAAAGTTTTTGCTATTATATGTTTTATAACATAACAATGCAAAGTCTAAAAGTGTTTTGAATTTCTTTGTATGGTAGAAACAGAACGAGTAAAGAGAGTGAAAAAAGCCTTTAAGCATCTAGATATATATAAAGATCTAAACGCTTAAAGGTGTAATGGTTGATATCTATTTGGTGAGCCCGGTAGCTGCTAGCCAGGTGGCAGCCATCAGCTGTCTACCCGGAAGATCCGGATGTACCCCGTCGCCAGCCCAGTAGCTAGCCGGAGCTACTTTCAGCGCTTTGTCGAAAGCTGTTTGGTAGGGAACGAATATGGCTCGATAGTCAGCAGCAATTTTCTTAAGCGCTGTTCTGTACTCATCAAACATTGGAAGCCAACGAGATTCATCAATGGCTGTTCCTCCTTTAAGGATAAAAGGTTCTCCCAATACTAGCTGAACATTAGGTAGTCGCTTTTTAGTATCATCTAATAGCGCTCTTAAGTCATTATTATACACCTCAATGGTTCCTTTATATCCTCCATCCAAGGTATGCCAATAATCATTTACGCCAATAAGAATGCTTATTACGTCCGGTTTTAAATCGATAGCGTCTGTGTTCCAACGCTCTTGTAATTGGAATACTTTATTACCACTAATCCCTCTGTTGTATATTTTTAGTTGTTTTTCCGCATGCACATTTAGAAGATGTGAGGCTATGAAAAGAGGGTAGCCCGATCCTAGTTGATCCATTTTATTGTATTCCAAAGACTGACGACTTCTTCCGGCATCCGTGATAGAGTCTCCTTGCAGGAGAATGACAGCATCTTGTTTAAGTTTAATTTTAGCGGCATTTGTTTCAGCCGTTTCATGTACTGCAGCTTTAGCTATTGAGGGTAGAAGCAAAGCACCGGCTCCTGCTAGTGCGGTTTTTTTTAAGAAGGTTCTTCGATTGTTCATACGTTCTAATTTGTGGTTTAAAAATAGTTATCACCCACACAGTTTGCTGCATGGGTGAATGGGGTTATAGTTTCTCAATTAGTTTTGTAAATAAGGTCGTCATGGTCTTTGCTGCTTTGTTAGCTGCAACTACAACATCTTCGCCACTATTGACAAAGTCGTCAGTAAAGTGATAACCTTCGTTTGTGATAACGGACATACCAAACACACGGAGCCCGGCATGACGAGCTACAATTGTTTCCGGAACGGTGCTCATGCCTACAGCATCTCCGCCTGCTTTGCCATAGAAAGCATATTCAGCCGGTGTTTCGTATGATGGACCGGTTAGGGCCACATATACTCCTTCCTTCAGTGGAATATCCAGCTCTTTTGCTACTTCTTTTACCCATCCAATCATTTCCCGGTCATAGACACGGGTCATATCCGGGAAGCGAGTGCCAAAATGTTCATTGTTTGGTCCAATCAATGGATTGGGCATCATGTTGATATGATCTTTGATAATCATTAAGTTGCCAATCTTAAACGTGTGGTTAATACCCCCTGCCGCATTTGATACCAGCAGGTTCTTAATGCCTAACAACTTCATAACACGGATAGGAAATGTAACTTGCTGCATGTTATATCCCTCATAATAATGGAATCGACCTTGCATAGCAAGCACCTCTTTGCCTCCGAGCTTTCCGGCAATCAGATTTCCTTTATGTCCAATAACCGTAGACTGCGGAAAATGTGGTATCTCTTTATAGGGTATAATGGTTGGTTGTTCTATTTGTTCGGCCAATGCTCCCAGACCACTTCCTAGGATGATTGCAGTTTCCGGCTGTCCATTGATGTGCTGTTTAAGATAATCGGCTGTTTCTTGGTATAGTTGTGTCATAAGTATGTAGTTTTATTGTTTATTATTTCATGAGTTTATAGGCAATTTCTGCTGATTTACTTAATATTTCATCTTCTCCATCTACTTGTTTGTTTTCCATTAGTACTTGTCCATCACAAATAACCGTGTCAATGCAACTTCCATTAGCAGCGTAAACCAGGTTAGAAAGCAAGTTGAAATTTGGAGTAAACGCAGGTATGTTGAGATCAATTAGGCAAATATCAGCAAGACATCCGACTTCAATGCGACCACTGTTGATTCCTAATATGTCTGCCCCTACTGAAGTTGCTGCTTCAAACACATCGTTACACGTTAATACTTCCGGGTTTTTTCTCCATCCTTTACCAAGTAGTGAGGTAAGCTTCATGACTTCAATCATGTCCAAATTGTTGGATGAAGCGGTGCTATCTGTACCTAGACCGACTTGAATACCAGTATCTTTCATTTCTTTGAATTTGAAATAAATGCCGGAGCCTAGTTTCATGTTTGAGGCGGGGTTATGTACGACTTTTACTCCATTGTCGGCCAATAGAGGTAGTTCATCATCACTTACGTACAGTCCGTGTGCGATTATTATGCGAGGAGAAAGAATCCCTAATTTATTTAAATAGTGTACGGGTGAAACACCAAACTGATGAATGCAATCATTTACCTCTTTCTCTGTTTCAGACACATGGATATGAATAGGCAGGTTGTGCTCTTTAGATACTTGGTTAATCCATTGTAGTAACTCGCCTGATACCGTATAGATAGCATGTGGTCCGATGGATAAAGATATACGTTCGCTTTTATTGTTTTGAGCAAAGTGTTCAATGCGGTTAGAAATTTGTTTTTTTGCCTTTTCACGTAGTGTAGCATTGAAATGATCAAAGCATGTTTCAGCCAACAGTGCACGTAGCCCTGATTCTTCGACAGCAGTAATAGTCGCATCCATTTTCATATACATGTCGGAAAACGTGGTCGTACCTGTTTTAATCATCTCAAGACAAGCCAGTTTGCTCCCCCAATACACATCTTTCTCAGTCATCTTAGCCTCATAGGGCCAGATTTTCTCTTCGAGCCAAGGCATCAGAAGCATATCATCGCCAAAGCCTCGAAAAATCGTCATTCCGGTATGTGTATGCAAGTTTATCAGCCCCGGAATAATTGCTTTCCCTTTGCCGTCAATGGTTTTGTCTGCTTGTATAGATAGTTTGGGTGCTATTTGTTCTATTTTGTTACCATTGATGTATATGTCGGTGGGCTTTCCATTTAGCTCAACCTGTTTGATAAGTATTTTCATGTCTCACTATCTATATTCTCGATAAAACTCAGCAACCGCTTCAACTCCTTGCTCAAATAGGTCTAAGCGACAGCTCTCATTGGGTGAATGGATGGCATTTTGTTCTAAACCAAAACCCATTAAGACCGTTTTAATGCCTAACACTTGTTCGAATGTGGAAATGATTGGGATGCTTCCTCCTCGTCTGGCAGCTAATGGTTTTTTACCAAAAACGGTGGTGTATGCTTTTTCTGCTGCACGATATGCAGGTAGGTCAATGGGACATACATACCCTTGTCCGCCATGTAATGTTTTGACTTTTACTTCTACATAGGGAGGGGCTATTTGATTCATGTAGTCTTCAAACATTTGAGAAATCTTTTGGTAGTCCTGATGTGGAACTAGCCGACAGGAAACTTTGGCATATGCTTTGGATGGAAGAACAGTTTTAGCTCCTTCTCCTGTGTAACCTCCCCATATTCCACATATATCAAACGAAGGTCGAGAACTGTTTCTTTCAAGAGTAGAATATCCTATTTCGCCAAATAAAGCTTTTACACCTATGGATTGTTTGTAGGTGTCTTCATTAAATGGAATAAGGTCTACCATTTCTTTTTCTTCTTTAGTGAGTTCTTCTACATCATCGTAGAATCCGGGAATAGTAATACGTCCGTCAGGAGAAGTAATTCCGGCCATTAGTTGGCATAAAATATTAATTGGATTGGCTACAGCACCACCGAAATGCCCTGAGTGCAGGTCGCGATTGGGACCGGTCACTTCCACTTCCCAATATGCCAACCCACGTAGTCCGGTAGTTAAAGAGGGAGTGTCGTAGCTTATCATACTTGTGTCTGAAACCAAGATGACATCTGCTTTTAGTAGTTCTTTATGTTGTTTGCAGAATGCTTCTAAACTAGGAGAACCAATTTCTTCTTCTCCTTCGAATAAAAACTTGATGTTACATTGTAAAAGATTTAAGTTGAGAGCTGTTTCAAAACCTTTTACTTGCATCATAGCCTGCCCTTTGTCATCATCAGCTCCTCTTGCCCAAATCCGACCCTCTCTAAGCTCCGGTTCAAAAGGCTGACTTTTCCAAAGTTCAAGTGGCTCTGGTGGCATGACGTCATAATGGGCATAAATCAATACAGTTGGCGCCTCATTATTAAGATTCTTTTCTCCGTAAACGATCGGATTTCCTTCGCTTTCCATGACAGTTGCTTTATCTGCGCCGGAAGAAAGAAGTATGCTAACCCATTGGTTGGCACATGCCAGCATATCTGCTTTATGTTCTGCTTTAGCACTAACGGATGGAATACGTATTAAGGTGAATAGTTCATCGAGAAATCTCTCCTTGTTCGTTTGAATGTATTCTTTGACTGTCATTTGTATGATGTTTTTGTTATAAGACAAACTTAAATAAATAATCTTGATTTTATAAACCGGGCTATAAAAATGGATTATTTATTGGTAATAATCAAGCCCCCAACTGTTCTAATTATAAGGAACGTACTCTTAGGTACAATTGTTTCACTTCAAAACTTATAATCATGAGAACAGTATGTGGGCTTGACATTCATAAAGATAGTATATTTATGTGTATACTAGATAGTCAGGGTGAAAAAAGTGAAGAGAAGTTTGGTGTTTCCACTCGTGATGTTAAACGACTCTCTGCTTGTTTACAAGAAGGATACGTCACAGAGGTTTGTATGGTAAGCACCAAAAGGGTATCTATTGGATATCCTTTTGGTGCTTACTTGAGAAAGACTTTCATTTACTATTGGTGAACCTGCTCTTTCATAAATCATTTAAAGCAAAAAATCAAATAAATTGGATTTTTAATCACAATTCGTTTATTAGAGCACGTGCTTTATTAACCATGGTAGCTGCATTCTCTGCATTTAAGTTATCATCAACAAAGGTGGAAATTATCTCATTTAACTCATTTAGTTTCTTTTGATTTCCTTTTTCTGATAGTTCTTTTTTAAGAATCTGCACTTTCTCGAAATCCTGAATTCCTTCAATCAGTCTTTCAATCCGGATACTACTTCTACTTCCCGGATACATCATATAGCATTCGCCGGCAGCCCAAGTAATAAAACGAGAGTCAAGCAGTGGCTTCTCTGTCCAGCTGTTATACGCCCAACGAAGATAACCATCATAGTTTCCGGCCATCACATGCCAGCTTAACCAAGTCGCTTCTGCCGGAGGAGAGAACGTGAATGTATTTGGACGTGGTTCTGGACAGCAAGTATATACCGTGCTTATTTGTCCCTTCGCTTGTCTTTCTTTCAACACTTGTTCCGGAAAAAACTGACCGTAAGGAATGCATAAGTCATATAAATCTGCTTGTAATTCTTCGTGATAGCTTCCTGCATAGGAAATTTTAAATTCAGGATCTGCTTTTTTAATCACTTTGATGGCTTCTTGCATGGCTTCGGGATCACGCTCATCCATAGATATAATCGTCTTGTCAAACCATCCTTTTTCACGAAGATGGCGAGAGAAATCTTTCAAAAAGCTCCCCCAGTAATCCGCATATAACGCATCACCCGGTTTAGCCTGAATATAGAGCAACCGATTGGTTGCCTGGTCGATATAGTCAAAGTTTAATGCCCAAGGAATCATCGTATAACAGCTAATTTGAAGGTCTATACCGATCTCATCCATCATAAACGTAACCCACTTATCAAACACTGTATAATCGTATGACCATTTTCCATCAACCGATTTGTACTTACCCACCATGCTGTCAAAGTGGTCAAAGGTTTGCCCGTTCCAAGGTTTATGCATAATTGTAGTGGTAACAGACTTCTGTCCGGCATCTGCTAAAAACTTCATCAAAGGTCGCATCGCATCAAAATGCTCTTTACTCCATAGCGGCAAGTTATGGTAACGAGCTACCGAATAAGGATTTTGCCATAAGTCTAAATGAAAGGTCCAGTCTTTTGGAGCAGGAAGTTCTCTTTTAGAAACTTCTACTTCCAAACGTAAATTGACAGCTTTTATGTCATCTCCGGAGACAGTTAATACGCCTTTGTATTTTCCGGCTTTAGTTCCCTGAGGAACCCAAACTTTCACCCAAAGAGGCTGAGTGGTATTAGCTTCAATGTCTAATAGCTTGACCTTATCTAAGATATCAGCTACCATCGAAGAATCCCAATCTGCTCTATTCGGACGGTGTCCGCAAGCTCCTTTTCCGTCTTTATTTAGCTCATCGACCATGACATAACGAACAAAGGATACGTCTATAGATGAGGAAGGAATAATTTCCGATCCACTTTTCAAATCGCTACATTCAAAGGTAGCATTCGTGATTTTCTTTTGAGTGCTGATAACAGCCTGTGCATTGACACGCTCGCCTTTCCAGGCTTTAGTCTTCCAGGTTAGCGTTGGTTTTAAAGCCGGAATATTTTTCTTTGGATATCTAACATCCGTACTTCCCCAGCTTACTTGTACCGTAGAGGGCATTTTAGCCCATTTTTCTTTACTGTCATAGGGTTTAGTGTCCGTTAACTCATTAAATCTTTCGATTAAACTTTCTGGTGTTTTTTGCGCAAATAAAGGGGTTGATAGCATCGCAAAAATCAACCACATGAAAATGGAGTGTTTCATAAAATGATTTTGTTAGTGATTTTAAAAAAGATTATCTTTCATTGGTTTCAGAAAAAAGAAAAGCTTGTTAATACTTATTATTTCATTAAGAGTTTAGGTAAAGATATGTATAAAAAGTCATAACTGTTCGAACAATTTTAAAATTTAAAAGGCTCAAAAGTCGGACAGTCCACTCTTGCAATAGATATTAGATTTAATTCCGCATTCACTCTTTCGTAAATCCATTGACTTACAGTACCTACAAGCACTGTTCTAAGTATTTTTATCCGTGACCAGCTAGTCAGTATGTTGTTCGGACAGGTTTGGTTATAAATAAACCCATGCATTCAGCAATGTTCTCAGATGGTGTCGCCTTTATTGTTGACAGGATTTAGACTTTTTCAACATATATTTGAGCGTTTTCATAGCGAACGACGCGTACCCTTTCTCCTTTTTCTATAAATCCCATATCTGAAACTCCGTCGTAGAACACATCATTAATATCAATCTTACCTGATGGGCGTAATACGGTGGCAGCTATTCCTTCCATGCCAACCAAGCCTTGTATCTCGCTTGATACAATGGTTTGATCTACATCTGTGTTGAGCGCTACGTTCCGAAGGATTCCCTTATGACCTATTTTAGAGGATAACCAAATAGTGATAATCATGCCAAAGACCAAACCGCTCCCTACGGTAAGAAAAGCCTTGAGGGCATCGCCTGATTCAACCATCTCAAAATCAAAGTTTACATTGTCAAGTAGGCTGAGAGTGAGCCCAACGACAATAAATATACCTCCTAGAATGCCGGTAATCCCGGTTCCGGGTATGACAAATATCTCAAAGAGGATAAGAATGATACCTATTACAAATAGAAGAATTTCCCAGTTTGCAGCTAAGCCGGCAATATATAAAGGAGCAAAATAGATAATGGCAGCCCCAATAGCTACTGCCGAAGGAAAACCTAATCCGGGGGTCTGCATCTCGAAGTAAATGCCTCCAATAATAAGCAGGATGAGGAGTGATTGAATCATGGGATTCATTAAAAATCCTTTTGTGTTATCTACCCAGGTAGGTTGGTAGCTGGCTAGCTCATAGTCTTCAAAATCTAAATGCTCACGAATCACTTCGTCGATAGATTCGGCAATGCCTTCGCAGTATCTCCACTTAATTGCTTCTTCAGCAGTAAAGGTGAGCACTTTTCCTGAGTCAATCAAATTAGGTATAATTACTCGATCGTCAACCATTGCTTCAGCAATGATAGGGTCCCGTTTCCACCGATAGGTTGTGTCTGTGCCGGTTATGAGTGTGTCCTTGCCATGTGCTTCAGCAGTAGCCCGAATCGTAGCACGCATGTATGATTGATATTTGTCCGGCATGGCTTCTCCCACTTGATTAACGACAGTGGCAGCTCCCATGCTAGCTCCTTTTCTCATGAATATCTTTTTACAAGCAATTGAAATCAGTGCTCCTGCAGATGCTGCATTATTATCAATAAAAACGTAAACAGGAATGGCATTGTATAATATAGCTGTCCGCATAGAATCAGCTATGTTAACAAGACCTCCGTATGTGTTCATGTGTAGAACAACGGCTTGTGCATTCAGCTCGTTAGCTTCTTTAAGCCCATGTCTTAAATAGAGCAAGGTTGTATTGTCTATATCTTTACGTATATCGATTTTATATACAATGGGCTTTTCAGCCGATTCGGCAAATGTAACCGCAGGAAGCAGTATGAAAAGAACTGTTAGTAACGAGAGGAAATGGGATTTCATACGAATTTGTTTTTAGCTTGTAAAGAACTCTTGTGATTTCAATCGGTATATTCACATTCATGTAAGTGTTTTTTTACCTTATATGTTTATCGCAATTGAAAAATGTATTAAACAAAAATAAAGATTTATTCATTACAAAGTTCTTTTTTATTACGTTGCATGACTTCTTTCATCAAAAGATGCAACGTTATTCAGATTGCAACGTCTTTATTTTATAATATGAACCATTAAAAAGATTATACGATGAAAAATCTCCTCTTTTTACGACTAACAACAGGCATGCTTATTTTTTTGCTGCTTTTTGCTTCTTGCTCTATTTCGGTTTCTTCTTCACGAGATGGTTTTTGGGGAAGAACGATAAAAGGGAACGGACATATAGTGACAGAGCAACTGGAAATATCGGATTATAATCAAGTGTCTATAGCTGGTTCTATGGATGTAGAATATGCATTAGGACATTCACCTAAGCTGCAATGCTCTATTGATGAAAATCTGTTGGAATATGTTGATATTTATGTGGAAAAAGGGGTGCTGTATGTTTCTTTAAAAGATGGAAGTTATAGCCCTACGAAATTTATTGTTAAAACGACTTCGTCTGCTTTGTCAAAAGTGTCTTTAGCCGGTTCAGGAGACTTTGTGGTTAAGACTCCTATTCGCTCTTCCGGTAGTTTATCTGTATCCTTGTCCGGCAGCGGTGATTTAAAATTCCCCAGCACCATGCATTATGAATCAATGGGTATATCCTTAGCAGGTAGTGGTGATATTGTCTTTTCAGATATAAAGGCAGCTAGCCTAAGTGTTAGCTTGGCTGGTTCCGGTGATGTGAAATTGAAAGGAGATGTGCCTGTAACTTCTTATAGCCTGGCTGGTAGTGGTGATATTAATGCTTATGAGCTTTTCTCGGAAAATGTGAAAGCACAGTTAGTAGGTAGTGGAGACCTAAAATTATACGCAGCTAAAACACTGAGCGCATCCGGAACGAGTAGTGGCGATATCTATGTAAAAGGTAATCCGTCAATCTCCCAATCATGGGTGGGAAGCGGAGGTCTGCATGTTGTTAAATAATCATTGGTATAGTTTCTAGCTACTGATGAAATGAATATCTAACAAATTCATTCGAATATTCTTCATCTTAAGAGTCTTACTCATCAAGAGTGATTTTTGCTATAATTTTTCGGATAAGTCCCTCGCCAATTCCCGTAGCGTGTCCATCCTCTGTGTGGCAGAGGACAAATTGACCCGGATATATTTTAATAAAGGAAGTGGGTTGATCTATGAAGAAAGTGATGTCTTTCTCTTCATTGTAGGGGGTGGCTATAAGCATTAACTCGACACCTGACTTCCAGCCGATCTTTTCTACACCAAGTAGTGGCGCGTGAATCTCTATGTGTTTATTATGCGTTTCAACTTTGACTTCACTTTTCTTTTTCCCCTGAACGGTCACTATGATGAAATGCAGACGCGGGTCATCAGTTTTAATCTCTCCATCTTTAATCTTTGAAAAATCAGAATCGCGAATGAAGTCAAATGCTTTTTTTAACAAAGGATGTATTTTCTCTGTTACTTCTGTATTTTGCAAGGAGTCAACTATCATAGTTTATGGTGTTTGAATATGATTAATTAATTAAGAATGTGCTTTTTATCTCTTTATGTTCTCTTCTGTATATTAATAACCCAATAGAGGAATACTTTGTTATAATAATAAACTTAAATAGTCTATAAAATATTCTATCTCAGAAAAGGGAAAAAGTGATTTGGTTTATATAATGTTTTTCCAATCTATAGCGATGGTTAATAGGAGTCGGCTGGTTATTAAAAAGTAGTTGTTCTTTTTGTAAGGTTCTTCATTAGAGCTTCTTGTTGATTCGGTCGTCTACAAATGACCGGATTGTTTGTTCGAATTACTCATTTTGTTTCCCAAAGTATATTGATGATTGTTATTTATTCTGCTTGGAAAGTATCTTTTTGAAAGCGGACAAGGGGTGGTATGCTTTTATTTTAGGGTTATTGGTGTTAACCTGTTATTTCTGAATGATTTTTCTTACTTTTGTTTAAGAGGTTTTACTGTAGCAATCTACATAGAACATATAATGTATTTATACCTGAAAATAAATAACTATGGAATTTACTTTGACAAATCAATTACCCGAATATCCGAAATTTGTAAAAGATATTCGCCGAGCACCGGATAGAGGGTTTACATTAACTTCGGCACAGACAAAAACAGCTTTACGTAATGCTTTACGTTATATTCCTGAAGATTTACACACTACTTTAGCACCTGAGTTTTTGGACGAGTTAAAAACCTATGGACGTATCTATGGTTATCGCTATCGCCCAGAGGGTGATATTATTCCTAAAGCAATTGATGAGTACAAAGGGCGATGTCTAGAAGGAAAAGCTTTTCAGGTGATGATAGATAACAACCTGTGTTTTGATATTGCTTTATATCCGTATGAGTTGGTTACCTATGGTGAAACAGGTCAAGTTTGTCAAAACTGGATGCAGTATCGTCTAATTAAAATGTATCTGGAACAGCTGACTGAAGAGCAAACGCTTGTGATAGAATCAGGTCACCCGCTTGGCTTGTTTAAGTCTAAACCGGATGCACCTCGAGTCATTATTACTAATTCAATGATGGTTGGTTTGTATGATAATCAACGTGATTGGGAAGTAGCTGCCCAAATGGGAGTGGCTAATTATGGACAAATGACTGCCGGAGGGTGGATGTATATTGGACCACAAGGAATCGTTCACGGCACATTTAACACTTTATTGAATGCCGGACGATTGAGGTTGAATGTTCCCCAAGACGGTGATTTGCATGGGTATCTGTTTGTCTCATCCGGACTAGGAGGCATGAGCGGCGCACAACCCAAAGCGGCTGAGATAGCCGGAGCGGCAGCAATAATAGCAGAAGTAGATTATTCCCGTATAGTAACGCGTCATGAACAAGGCTGGGTGCATCATATCACGAATGATTTAGCTGAAGCTTTTCGTTTGGCTGAAGACGCGCGGACGAATAAAAAAGCAACCTCCATCGCTTATCATGGTAATATTGTAGACTTATTGGAATATGCTGATGAGCATAATCATCGGATAGATTTGCTGTCAGATCAAACTTCCTGTCATGCCGTCTATAGTGGAGGGTACTGTCCGGCAGGAATTTCATTCGACGAACGTACACGTTTATTAGCAGAGGATAGAAAGACTTTTACTCGTCTGGTTGATGAGACATTGCACCGTCATTTTGAGGTAATCAAGCGATTGGTGAAGAAAGGTGTTTACTTCTTTGACTATGGCAATGCCTTTATGAAAGCTATATTTGATGCGGGAGTGAAAGAAATATCTCGTAATGGAATAGATGATAAGGATGGTTTTATATGGCCCTCGTACGTCGAAGATATTATGGGACCGGAACTGTTCGATTATGGATATGGCCCTTTCCGCTGGGTTTGTCTGAGCGGTCGTCACGAAGACTTGATTAAGACGGACAAGGCAGCAATGGAATGTATCGACCCCAATAGAAGAGGGCAAGATAAAGATAACTACGTATGGATTCGTGATGCCGAAAAGAATCAACTGGTGGTAGGTACACAGGCAAGAATACTCTATCAAGATGCCGTTGGGCGAATGAATATTGCTTTACGTTTCAATCAGTTGGTTCGTGACGGAGAGGTTGGCCCTATTATGTTGGGTCGAGATCATCACGATGTGAGTGGCACTGACTCCCCATTTCGTGAGACGGCTAATATTAAGGACGGTAGCAATGTGATGGCTGATATGGCCGTTCAATGTTTTGCCGGAAATGCTGCTCGCGGTATGAGTTTGATTGCTTTGCATAATGGAGGCGGAGTAGGTATAGGTAAGTCCATTAACGGTGGCTTCGGAATGGTTTGTGATGGTAGTAAGCGTGCAGATGAAATAATCCGTTCTGCCATGCTTTGGGATGTGATGGGAGGCGTTGCACGTCGTTCATGGGCACGCAATGAAAATGCGATGACTACCTCACAAGAGTTTAATAAGAACTATGCAGAGGGCTATCATATCACCATGCCCCATTTAGCAGATGACTCGCTGATAGAGCGCTTAGTAGAGAATATAGAATAAGAGTATTTAAACCATAAAATTAAAAACGATGATAAATAATAAGTTAGTAGAATGTGTTCCTAATTTCAGTGAAGGACGCAATTTAAAGAATGTAGAAAAGATCGTTGACGCTTTTCGCGCTAAAGAAGGAGTTAAGCTATTGGACTATAGCAATGACAAAGATCATAACCGGATGGTCGTAACGGTTGTCGGTGAACCGGAAGCACTGAAAAGTGCGGTGCTTGAAGCTATTGGAATTGCCGTGAAAATCATTGACCTGACACGCCATGAAGGGCAGCATCCTCGTATGGGAGCCGTAGATGTAGTTCCTTTTATTCCCATTAAAAATGTAACAATGGATGAAGCTGTTCAGATGGCTAAGGACGTAGCAGCTGAAGCAGCAAAAAGATATGATCTACCCATGTTCCTTTATGAGAAAGCAGCGTCTGCTTCGCATCGAGAAAATTTAGCAAAAGTGCGTAAAGGAGAGTTTGAGGGGCTAAAGGAGAAGATGAAATCTCCCGAATGGAAACCCGACTTTGGACCAGAAAGACCTCATCCTACAGCCGGAGCGACTGTGATAGGTGCTCGGATGCCTTTGGTGGCTTATAATGTGAATCTGAATACTGATAAATTGGCGATTGCAGAGGCTATTGCTAAAAAAGTTCGCCATGTGGGTGGTGGTTTACGCTTCTGCAAAGCCATGGGAGTAGAGTTGACCGACCGTAATATTGTACAAGTATCTATGAACTTGACCGACTATACAAAAACATCTATCTATCGTGCACATGAATTGATTCGTATAGAAGCTCAACGCTACGGAGTGACTATTGCCGGTGGAGAGGTGATTGGCTTAGTTCCGATGGCAGCCTTGATTGATGCGGCTGAGTATTATTTAGGACTTGAGGATTTTTCAATGAATCAAGTACTGGAAGTGCAGTTGATGGAGTAAACCTATGAAAAAAGGGAATTTAATTATAAAACACGCCAACCAGTTAGTAACGTGTAGTGGGTTTAAAGCAAAAAAAGGTCCGGAAATGTCTGACCTGGGTGTCATTCAGGATGGAATGGTGGTGGTAACTGATGGTGTCATCACGTATGTTGGTGCAACGACCGAAAAACTTCCGGTGGAGAATCCTGAAGATTATGAATTGATTGATGCTTCAAATAAGGCTGTTCTTCCCGGATTTATCGACTCACATACACACCTCGTTTTTGGAGGATATCGCGAAGAGGAGTTTTCCTGGCGTATGCGTGGTGATACCTATATGTCAATTATGGAGCGCGGAGGAGGGATTCACAATACGATGGAAGCAACTCGACGTGCGACGTTAGAAGAACTTATCTCAGCTGCCGAAGCCCGATTAGATAAAATGCTAGGTATGGGCGTAACCACCGTAGAAGCGAAAAGTGGATACGGGATGGATAAAGAAACAGAGTTGAAGCAACTGGAGGTCGTGCGTTTATTGAATGAGCGGCATCCTATCGATTTAGTCTCAACTTTTATGGGTGCTCATGCAACGCCTCGTGAATACAAGGGTAGAGAAGATGCCTTTTTAGACTTTATGATTCAGGAAGTAATGCCCATCGTGAAAGAGAAGAACTTGGCAGAATGTTGTGACATATTCTGTGAGCAAAATGTTTTTTCCATAGAGCAATCCAGGCGTTATTTAACAGCTGCACGAAACTTGGGTTTTAACCTGAAGTTGCATGCAGACGAGATTGTGAGTATTGGCGGTGCAGAGCTTGCAGCAGAGATGGGAGCTTTGTCAGCCGACCATTTATTACAAGCTTCAGATAAAGGTATTCAAGCCATGGCTGAGCAAAATGTGGTAGCAACGCTGCTGCCTTGTACTGCTTTTTCACTCAAAGAACCTTTTGCACGTGGGCGGGCCATGATTGAAGCCAACTGTGCTGTTGCTTTAGCAACCGACTTAAATCCGGGGAGTAGTTTTACTTCATCTATTCCCTTGACGATTGCTTTGGCCTGTATATATATGGAATTATCTCCTGAAGAGGCGGTAACGGCATTGACTATAAACGCCGCTGCTGCCGTAGGACATGCTGACCGTATCGGGAGTATAGACGTGGGAAAACAAGGCGATTTAATTATTCTTGAGTTTCCTTCTTATAAGTTCTTGCCTTATCATGTAGGAATGAATATGGTAGAAAAAGTGATTAAAAAGGGTGTTTTGTATAAATAATAAATAAAAGATAGCATGTTAGTAAATTTAACAGTACAAGAGTTTATAGCTAAAGTGGCCGGCTCGGATCCGGTTCCGGGTGGAGGCAGTGTTTCTGCCTTGAATGCGGCTTTAGCTGCTTCTTTGTCTAAAATGGTAACCAACTTAACGATAGGACGCAAGAAATATGCTGAGAAAGAAGAGCTAATGATGGGATTAGCTACCGAGATGGAAAAAGCAATTCCTGATTTCTTAGCAGATGTAGATGCTGATTCGGATGCATATAATCAGGTCTTTAGCGCATTTAAACTACCTAAAGAAACTGACGAAGAGAAGGCTGCTCGCAGTGAAGCTATTCAAAAGGCTACTCGTGTTGCTATTGATGTGCCGTTAGAAGTGGCTCGTAAAGTACTTCGCATCATGGACTCTATCAGTCAGATTGCATTGGAAGGTAATCAGAATGCGGTTACCGATGCCTGTGTAGCCATGATGTCAGCTCGTACTGCAGTTTTAGGAGCGTCGCTGAATGTTCGTATCAACTTCTCTTCATTGAAAGATACGGCTTATGTAGAGCAAGTGACTGCGGAAGTGGAAGAGATGGAACGCGAAGCAATGGCAAAAGAGTTGAACTTATATGAAAAAGTAAAAGGACTTTTATGAAGAAGAATGTATACTATGTAGGCTCCGGCGATTTGACAATCGAACTGTTGGAGAAGATTATAACCAGTAATTTAAAACTGGAGCTAGCCCCTGAAGCTAAGTCGCGTATCCAAAAGTGTCGTGACTATTTGGATAAGAAAATACAGTCGGAGACAGAACCTATATATGGCATTACGACCGGGTTTGGCTCGTTGTGTAACACAAGTATATCACCGGAAGAATTAGTAAAACTGCAAGAAAACCTGTTGAAATCTCATGCTTGTAGTGTGGGACAAGAAATTTCACCGGTTGTAGTGAAACTGATGTTGCTCTTGAAAGCCCATGCTTTGTCATTGGGCTATAGTGGGGTGCAAGTGGTAATCGTGGAACGTATTATTGACTTCTTTAATAACGATATTATTCCAATTGTTTATGACAGGGGGTCGTTGGGGGCATCCGGTGATTTAGCACCTTTAGCTAACTTATTTTTACCGTTGATTGGTGTGGGTGATGTGCATTATCAGGGACGGAAACGTGAAGCAATCAGTGTTTTAGATGAGTTTGGATGGGAGCCTATTCGCTTGATGAGTAAAGAAGGGTTGGCGCTGTTGAACGGTACGCAGTTTATGAGTGCAAATGGTGTTTTTGCATTAATGAAAGCTTCTCGCCTGATGAAAAAAGCAGATTTAATAGCTGCTCTTTCGTTAGAGGCATTTGATGGACGCTTAGATCCTTTTATGGATAATATTCAGCAATTACGCCCACATAACGGACAAATAGAAACAGCGGCTAATATTCGTACATTATTAGAAGATAGTGAGATTGTCTCTCAGAAGAAGAAGCATGTGCAAGACCCGTATTCTTTTCGTTGCATCCCTCAGGTTCATGGGGCTACGAAAGATGCTATCAACTATGTGAAGTCTGTTTTACTGACAGAGATAAATTCAGTTACAGACAATCCAACCATATTCCCGGATGAAGACCGGATTATCTCCGGAGGAAACTTCCACGGACAACCTTTAGCGATTGCTTACGACTTTATGGCGATAGCCTTAGCAGAACTAGGCAATATCTCAGAACGTCGGGTGGCTCAGTTGATTATGGGACTTCGTAATTTGCCTGAGTTTCTGGTGGCAAATCCCGGTGTTAACTCCGGTTTTATGATACCTCAGTATGCGTCTGCCTCAATGGTTAGTCAAAATAAGATGTACTGCTATGCTGCTTCCAGCGATTCAATCGTTTCCTCCAATGGGCAAGAAGACCATGTGAGTATGGGAGCTAACGCAGTGATTAAGCTATTTAAAATCATGGACAACTTAGACCATATCTTATCTATTGAATTGATGAATGCAGCGCAGGGAATAGAATTTCGCCGTCCACTGAAGACTTCGCCTCGGTTAGAGACTTTCTTGAAAGATTACCGAAAGGAAGTGGCGTTTGTTGAAGACGATATTGTCATGTATAAGGAAATACACAAAACGGTAGCGTTTTTGAATAGAATCAATTTGGACTTTATGGATTGATTTGTCAAGACATATTATATAAAGAGTGAGGCTGCTTGTTTGACGAAACAAGCAGCCTCACTCTTTATATATAACCTTTTACTCTTCTAAAGCTTTCTTCTTGTCAATATCACGTGTGATTTTCCCGTAAATAAGTAAAGCTACGGCTGAAATCATACCGATACCTACAAATACATACCAGATATAATGGGCATTTACGGTAGCTGCTGCATAGGCTTCGGCTGAATCAAACAAGCGAGGATCCGGACAATATTTATCCAGTAAAAAACCGGATAATCCGAACGCGAACAAGTATGAGAAGAAGGAATGCAGGTGGCTGAATCCAAGATATAAACCCTCTTCTCCTTTCGGCGCTTGAAGCGAAAAATATTCTAAGAAACGAGGAGATATAAAGCATTCGGCTAAAGCTTGCATCGCAATTCCAATGATCATCATAAAGGCCACCGGGTGCATTCCTAAGATGGTGGAAGCATCAACCTGATTGCCAAGCGACATGACTAAGGCAGACATAGGGATGATTAGCATACCAATAGTCATAGAAGTCAGCGCATTGCGTTTCTTCATCAATGAGGTAATAAAGTTGACCGAAATGAAAACAATCAACGGATTCACATTGGCATACCATCCCGGAGAAGCACTTTCTCCAATCAAACGGATGACATATTTAGGCATGGTGGCATACATCTGGCTTTGTATCATCCAGAATCCACTAATAATGATAGTCAGTGTGATTAAACGGAAATTACTGCATACACGCAACAGCCCTTTCCATAATTCCTTCAATGATTTGCCTTGACCTTCTGTTTGGCTGGATTTATATAAGAAAAAGACCGCAATAAGAGCTAGTAGCGTCATGGAAGCTGCGAAGAAGTTCAGGTAAACCAGTCCTTGGTCTCCTAAGCTCTTTCTTAATGGATCAACCACCGTTTTACCGGTAAAGGCTCCGATATTAACCATCATATAAAATACGGCATATCCGCGAGCACGGTTTTCAGTCGTTGTTTCGCGAGCAACGGTTCCTGATATAACTGCTTTAATGAATGCTCCACCAATGACAATCAGTACCATAACCGGAACGATAGACCATTGCAAAGGGCTTGTGTCCAGTCCGCTGAATGTGGTTGTCATGCTGTACGAAACAAGTCCGGCGCTTTCCAATAGTGTGGGGAGTAGTCCCAACCCGAAATATCCGGCAGTCAGTAGTGAGAATGCTAAAATAATGGATGTTCGGAAACCAATTTTATCGGCATAAGCACCCACGAAGGTTGGGAGCAAGTAGAGAGAAGCAGAGAATACACCGGAAATTACCCCGGCTTGAATATCTGTAAAGCCCCATACATTAGAGAGATACAAGGTGATAACTATAAATACAGCGTAATAAGCTAATCGTTCTAATAATTCGACTGAGTTGGCAACCCAAAAGGCTTTAGAGAAATTTTTCATTGTTTTTTTGTTTTTATTCTATGCGAATTGGTTTTGAATATATGGAGTAGTCAAAAAACTTCTCCATACCGTGTTTTTCTTTTTGTCGGTTGCGAAGATAATAAAAATGAACAAGTTGCTGAGGTATTTATTCTTTCTATTTGCTATTTTTATATAGAAAGTGCTTGTTTTTAGTTGCTTAAGCTGCTTGTCGATTGTAGTTTTTCTATAACTCGTGCTTTTAAATGAGCCGGATAGTCCACCGGAAATGGGAAGTTGTCGATAAAGTCTTTATTAATTTTGACCGGATTTGTGTCATAAGGAGTTCCCGTAAAGTTCCCGTAGAAAGCATTTTCTTTAAATGTGGTTTGAATACTCTGACCCGTGGAAAATCTGTAGGGAAGTGAATCATTCAAGACATAAAAGACATTGTTTATGAATTGTGTATTTTCAGGCCACGGACCGCCCCAGTTATCCATCGTTACTATTGAGCGATCCATCTCATTAGTTGCTTTTTTGAGCACAACCAAAATATTTCCTTCAATAGTCGTGTTCTTTGCCGGACCGGAAATATGAATACTCGGAGCAAACCATCCCGGTCGTGTTTGATAGGGACGGATGCCGTCGTTTATGCTGATATTATGTCGGATGATGGTATTTTCTGTACCTATATTATAAGGTTCGCCCAGTGTGTTCCCTTCGTTGCAGACCATCACAAATCCGCCCATGTTGTCGTGGCTGAAATTATATTGAATGACTGTGTTTCGGCAATTATAATCCGAATCAAATGCTTGCCCGTCCCACTTGGCATGTTGCCCGCTTACTTCATTATACTGAATCACTGTGTTATCGCAACTCCATGGCCAAATGCCCGCCGCAGCATCTTCTATACGTAGCAAGTCCGGACTGTTTCTTACGGTATTATACTCTATTAATGCCCCATCGCATCCAATAGGAACAATTGCATCGCCGGGGACTTCTTCAATCAGATTGCCTCTGATTACGACATCGAGACTAGGAAACCATACATCACGCATGAAGTTAGCCTGGCAAGTAATCCCATTACGTTGACAGCGATAAATATGACAATCTTCTATCCGAAGGTCCACAAAGCGAGTAGGGGTGATGTCGCTGCCATTCACCCAGAAAATGCCGCTTCCTGCTCCTTCGTTTTTGATGCAACTTCCATTCACATCGTGGATGGTGAGGTTTTTCAGGTAGATATGGTTCACATCGCCCATATCCCATGCATAGACGATGAGACCATTTCTTCCGGGGTCGAGTGTGTCTCCTTTATTCGTGATTTCCAGGTTGTTTACCTCCCAATACTCTATTCCTTCTAATAAGACCGTGTGTTGTTTCTCTCCATGACCATGCAAAGCCGGTTTTTCACCTTCCCCATATTGATCAACTATAATAGGCGCTTTTTCGCTTCCACTTCCTTTGGGCTCAAATTGTCCATCATAGCTTGTTCCCGCTTTAAATAATATTTTAGTGCCGGGCTTAAATGTTTCTTGGTTTAATCTCTTCAACGTTTTCCATGCCTGTTTAGGTGAGTTGCCGGTATGGGTATCATCGCCGGACTGACTATCCATATAGTAGGTGCTTGATGATAAGCTACAGGAATATATCATAAAGGTAAAAGCCAAGGCAAATAGTTTTTTCATTGGTTGAGGTTTTTTAGTTTAAGTCGCTGACAAATATAACGAAACTAATTGGTTGTGTGGGTTTGGAAATTACTTGTTAAACCATTTTCTGTAAACCCATTCAGTCGTTATGTACAGTAAACGTCAACTAAAATCGTTTGCCTAAGTAGTGAGTGACAAGCTGGAAAGGTTTTATCTGCATAAAAACAAGTTGTTAGTACCTGAGAAAGGACCTCTCTAGGGAGGTTTAGCCCATTCTATAGATGCTTTTAATGTATTCATCCTGCTCAACTCATCTTTTAACCCGTGTTGAAAGAGCTTCTAACACTCGTTGAAAGAGCTTTCAACGTTCGTCAAAAGAGCTTTTAACCTAGGTTGAAAGATTAGTTCTCTATAGGCTGTCGATTAAAACATAGGATATAAATGTTCTTGTACATCATACTCTTTTCTTACTTTGGTTAATTGATTGCCGAGCATTGTTTTTTTGCTTTGTGTTTGAGCAGTTATAATGCTTTTATTTTCTTGTAATTCATTGTGTGTATGAATTTAAATCGTAACTTTGCACCGCTTTTTTAAATCCAAGCATCGTGTGATGGGAAATTAGGAAGCAACTAATTTTGAGTAACACAATTAAAAAATTACAGATGAAAACATTTGAATTAAAAGGTGCTCCTCGTGAGGACTTAGGTAAAAAAAGTGCAAAGAATGCACGTAGAGAAGGTTTAATACCTGCTGTTTTGTATGGAAGTGAGCCATTAAGCTCATTTGATGGTAAACTAAAAGCAGGAGAAAAACTGGTAAAACTTCCGTATGATAAAGTACTTGTGGTGACTGATTTTTTTGTAACATTTGATAATGTGCGTAAACTAATCTATACACCGGAAGTGTTTTTAGTAGAATTGAATATTGAAGGAGCAAGAAAAGCGAAAGCTATTGTAAAAGAAATACAATTCCATCCGGTAACTGACCAAATTCTTCACATGGACTTCTTGGAAGTATTTGATGACAAACCTGTGGTTGTACAAATTCCTGTTAAACTTGAAGGTTATGCAGAAGGTGTGAAAGCGGGTGGTAAATTACATCTTGAAAAGAGGAAGTTGTATGTGAAAGCATTACATAATGTAATTCCTGAAAACTTGCTTATAAACATTGATCATCTGGAGCTTGGTAAGAGTATCCAAGTAGGTAGTCTTCATTTTGAAGGACTAGAATTGATGGATGCTAAGAATGCAGTTGTTTGTACCGTTAAGTTGACACGTGCTGCTCGCGGTGCTGCCGGCGACCTACCTGAAGGAGAAGCTGAAGAGGCTGCTACTGAAGGCGAAGAAGCTGCTGCTGAAGAATAAGTATCAAAAACATCCTATAAAGTTGGGGGAGGATAGTCTGAATGATTATTCTCCCCCGATTTTTTCTACTTTTGTAGGATGTTGCAAATAATGATTGTATGAAATATCTAATTGTAGGATTAGGAAATATAGGGGCTGAATATTTAGGAACCCGTCATAATGTAGGCTTCCGTGTAGTGAATGCGGTAGCTGAAGAGGGCGGAACCGGATTTGTGGATAATCGTTACGGAG
>CAZSWS010000027.1:0-32272 GCA_964610765.1 uncultured Parabacteroides sp. | reverse complement strand
AACAGCCGGTTTAGCCACCGCCGGAATATCCCTAGGCTCAGTAACTCCCCTTACCGCTGCCGAAATGGCACGCGTGAAAGGTGCAAATAAAAAAGTAAACTTGGCACATATAGGTATTGGAAATCGGGGCGAACAAATCATGAATGATTTTGAAAGAACCGGTATGGCAAATGTGGTTGCATTGTGTGATATCGACATGGGTGCTCCGCATACACAGAAGATGATGAATAAATATCCTAAAGCCAAACGCTTTCAAGACTTCAGAGAGATGTTTGATAAGATGGGGAATCAGATTGATGCAGTAGCTGTAGCTACTCCGGACCATTCGCATTTCCCAATCTGTATGATGGCTATGGCTTACGGCAAGCATGTATATGTTGAAAAGCCAATGGCTCGTACCTTTATGGAAGCAGAACTGATGATGCAGGCTGCCCGTAAATACCCTAATGTAGTTACGCAGGTGGGTAATCAAGGACACTCGGAAGGAAATTATTTTCAGTTTAAAGCTTGGATGGACGCCGGTATCATTAAAGATGTAACTGCTGTTTCAGCGCATATGAATAATCCAAGACGTTGGCATACATGGGACACGAATATTTATAAACTACCTGATGCTGAGCCTATCCCATCTACATTAGACTGGAAAAACTGGATGTGTGCAGTTCCTTACCATGAGTATAGCAAGCTATATCATTATGGAGAGTGGCGGAGTTGGTACGATTTAGGTATGGGTGCATTGGGTGACTGGGGTGCACATATTATGGATACGGTTCATGAGTTTTTGGAATTAGGCTTGCCTTATGAAATTGATGCAGTTAAACTGACCGGGCATAATGACTATTTCTTTCCGATGTCGTCGACTATTTTATTCAAGTTCCCCAATAGACGTGATATGCCACCTGTTGATTTAACATGGTATGATGGAGTAGGTAATTTACCCCCTATTCCTGCAGGATATGGCGTTTCGGCGTTAGACCCGAACATTCCGGCATCCGGGGCAGGCGAAATAAAAGAAGCGAAACTGAATCCGGGAAAGATTATTTATAGTAAAGATTTAATATTCAAAGGAGGGTCGCATGGTAGTACATTGAGTATTATACCGGAAGAAAAAGCAAAAGAAATGGCTTCTAAGCTTCCGGAAGTACCTAAGAGTCCTTCTAATCACTTTGAAAACTTCTTGCTGGCTTGTATGGGTGAAGAAAAGACACGTTCGCCGTTTGAAATACACGGTCCGTTGAGTCAAGTGTTCTCTTTAGGAGTAATGGCACAGCGTTTGAATACGAAATTGTATTTTGATAGCCGAACCAAACAAATTACCAACAATGCATTTGCTAATGCGATGTTGACCGGTTTACCTCCTCGTAAGGGATGGGAAGATTTTTATAAAGTGTGATTTATTAAGATGAAAGATATGAAAAAGATACTATGTATAGCTTTAATCGCATTAGTTGCTATACCCTTATCAGCCCAACAATGGGAATCTCTCTTTAATGGTAAGAATCTGAAAGGTTGGAAGAAACTGAATGGTAAGGCCGAATATGTTGTTAAAGATGGCGCCATTGTAGGGACTTCAAAAATGGGGACACCCAATACATTTTTAGTTACACAGAAGAATTATGGAGACTTTATTCTTGAGTTTGAGTTTAAAGTAGATAATAGCTTAAACTCAGGCGTTCAGTTCCGTAGTGAGAGTCGCAAAGACTATAATAATGGAAGAGTGCATGGCTACCAATATGAAATAGACCCTTCTGCTCGTGGATGGAGTGGCGGTGTTTATGACGAGGCCCGAAGAGGATGGTTGTATCCGTTGGAGAAAAATCCTTCGGCACAGACAGCCTTTAAAAAAGATGTTTGGAACAAAGCACGTATTGAAGCGATAGGCAGTTCCATTCGTACCTGGCTTAATGGTGTTCCCTGTGTTGACTTGTGGGATGATATGACTTTAGAAGGCTTTATTGCTTTGCAAGTGCATTCTATTGGTAACGAAGCTGATGCCGGGAAAACGGTCAGTTGGAAGAACATACGGATATGTACCACTGAGTTGGAAAAGTATCGTACTCCGCAGCGCAACGAGATAGCTGAGGTGAATGCTATACCTAATACATTGTCTGAAAGAGAAAAGAAAGACGGTTGGAAATTGTTGTGGGATGGCAAGTCAGCTGAAGGTTGGCGTGGTGCTAAAATCAATGCTTTCCCGGAAAAGGGATGGTCGATGGATAATGGTATCCTTAAAGTGCATAAAAGTGGTGGAGGAGAATCAACGAATGGTGGAGACATCGTAACTACACGGAAGTATAAAAACTTTGTGTTGACTGTTGACTTTAAAATCACCGAAGGGGCTAACAGTGGTATAAAATACTTTGTAAACCCGGACTTGAACAAAGGAGAAGGGTCAGCCATCGGTTGCGAGTTTCAGATTTTAGACGACAACAAGCATCCCGATGCCAAATTAGGTGTCAAAGGGAATAGAAAGTTAGGTGCTGTATATGACTTGATACCGGCTCCGGACAATAAACCCTTCAAAAAGAACGACTTTAATACCGCTACGGTTATTGTACAAGGCAACCATGTAGAACATTGGTTGAATGGTGTAAAATTGGTTGAGTACGATCGGAACACGCAGATGTGGAATGCTTTAGTAGCCTATAGTAAATACCGTGATTGGCCCAACTTTGGCAATGCCATGGAAGGAAACATCTTGCTCCAAGATCATGGCGATGAAGTCATGTTCAAGAACGTAAAAATAAAAGAGCTTCCGTAAGGAAGATGGAATTGTATTAATGATAAAGTAAATCCCGAAAATCCATGCAGTATGAATTCTATATATTGCATGGATTGTTTTTTAAAACCCATTGAATATGAACAGACTTAAAATAACGTGCTTAATGTTGATAGCTTGCTTGTTGATGTCATGTAAGTCGGCGAGTGAAGAGAGAGTAGTTGTTGCGTATGTAACCTCGTGGAGTAAGGTGATGCCTGATCCTGATTATATTACCCATATCAATTATGCATTCGGACATGTTACGGATTCGTATGATGGTGTTAGGATTGACAATGAAAATCGTTTGAAAAGTATCGTATCATTAAAAGAACAAAAGCCCTCGTTGAAGATTCTTTTATCTATCGGAGGATGGGAAAGTGGGCGTTTTAGTGAAATGGCTGCAGATGAGACTAGTCGGTTGTCCTTTGCTGCAGACTGTCAGCGTGTTGTTGATGAGTTTGATTTAGACGGGATAGATATTGATTGGGAGTATCCCACATCCGGCATGGCAGGGATTTCTTCTTCTCCGGCTGACCGGGATAACTTTACCTTATTGATGAGAGACATACGAGAAGCTATCGGGCAAAAGAAATTACTGACACTGGCTACGGCAGCTAGTGGTAAGTATATTGACTTTGTAGCAATAGATCCTTTTATTGATTTTGTAAATATCATGGCATACGATATGGGAGGTGCGCCGCATCACCATTCTGCTTTGTATCGTTCGGAGTTAACCGGTTCTATTTCAGCAGATGAAGCAGTCAAAGCGCATGAAGCTGCAGGTGTGCCATTGAATAAGCTAGTTATGGGCATTCCCTTTTATGGACGAGCAGCGCCTGAATTGGGTGGATTTGTTGACTATAAGAAGATTGTTACCCTAGATTCAGTAGTCATGAAATGGGATGACGTAGCGAAAGCCCCTTACTTAAGCCGTAGTGACACTACACCGATGATTTGTGGCTATGACGATGCTCAGTCGATAGCTATCAAGTGTACATATATAATGGAAAAAGGCATGCTGGGCGCTATGTACTGGGATTATAATGGCGACGACGAGGAAGGCACACTGCGTAAAGCCGTGTACAATGGTTTGTTCAATAAATAGTTCGGTCTTATTTGTCTAAAGTTGGATTGTCTGTTAAGATTTCCTGTATTCGTTGTACGTCTAAATCATGTACTGATGTTTTGTGTTCTATTGCGAGCGAAGCGGCCACGCCGGCGGATTGTCCCAAGACCATAAATACGGGTTCCATTCTTATAGAGCCATAGGCGATGTGGGAAGCTGAAAGGCAGACAGGGACAATGAGGTTGCTACACTCTGTTGCCTTTGGTAATAATGAGCGATAAGAGATGGGGTAGGGCTTAAAGCCTCCAATCTCTACATTCCCTTCATTTTTCACAAAATATTTCCCCGCTTCTTCAACCACTATTCGTTGGCAGTTGTGTGAATCCATCGTATAAGCCGCCAGTCCAATAGCATCGTCAACAACTTCTTTACCTGTACAATTAGCTTCAGTCATCACATACTCTCCAACCATTCTTCTCGACTCTCTGATATAGAGTTGAGGACTCCAATGGTCATTGTCAATATATTCATCTTTAGGATAACCCCATTCAGAAACAAAGGATTGCAATTCGACAGGAACGCGAGGGTCAGTCAGGTAGAAGTATAGTAGCCCTTTGGTATAATCTATATGCTCTTTGATTATTTTTTCTCGTTCTTCATGACTGGCTTCCGGATAGTTATGATTAGCCCCTATCATGTCTGTCGAGAATGCTCCTCGATTGTTTATATCTGTTTTGTTATCCGGCATCAAGCTCCAAATGAAGTATTGATTGATGTCTCGGTCGTTCTTCTGTGCTTCAAAAAGGCGTATCAGCAACTCATAGTTGTCCGGATTATAATTGTCCGGTTCAGTAATAGGAATCCTGTTTTTTGGGTCGTTTGTAAGGCATATCCTGAAGTTGTAAGCCTGAATAAGTTGGTCGGCACTTCCGGTAGCTTCCAGTTTATTCGGGCTAATCCCCCATAATAAACCGCTTTCCGGATTGCCGGGAATAACATATGGGTCTATATGGTCCGGGAACTGGTGATGTCCGGAACGTTTTCTATATTCCGGTAGTTGAACACCGCTCCATGTTTCGTCGTATGTGTCGTTGCTTTCCCTGCCTGTCGTGTAGGTTACGCCTGCTAGAGCCATCAAGTCTCCTTCATAGGAACAGTCTATAAACTGTTTTGCTCGAATTTCTATAATCGCTTCGAAGTCAGATTTATTTAATGTTTCAACCATAATAGACTGGATGGTCGTGTTTTTCTTGTTTACATGAATAGCTCGATATTCACGCAAGATATCTAATTCCGCTTCATGGATAAACCGATCCATCACTTTGGAGGCAACACTCGGAGGAAAAGTCCATTGTTCTTCTTTATTGTAGTGCTCTCCAATCCTTTGATAAAAAAGCCTGGATAATCCGGTGATGGCTTGTTTGTTGCCTATGTCTGTTTCGCCTAAACCACCTGTTGTCATACCTCCAATATGGTTTTTCGGCTCAATCAATAAGACTGTTTTGCCCATTTTTTTGGCAGAATAAGCCGCTATTACTCCGGACGCAGTACCGCCATAGATGCAAATATCTACTTTGCGGATGTTCGGTTTATTCATCACACAACCTATACAGGGTAGTAGGATGGTTAGCATTAAGATGATTTTTTTCATATTGGCAGGTTTAAGGTTTGAAATCTAAAGATAGTGAAGAATTGCTTTGTGGACGACAAAAAGAAACTTGTTTTGTGATGAATCCGGAACTTCTTGCTAATTTTGCAGGTTCTAAGTAGTTGTTACAAATATATATAGGAAGAAGAAAGATTCATGGAGTATAGAATCAATAAATATATCAGTAGTTCGGGATTTTGCTCCCGAAGAGAAGCCGACCGTTTGATAGAAGAGGGGCAGGTGACTATCAATGGGAAAAAAGCAACCATTGGCATGAATGTCTATCCCGGGCAAAAAGTGAAGGTCCGTGGACAGCTGATACAAAACGATATTGAACCGGTTTATATTGCTTTTAATAAGCCGGTGGGAGTGGTGAGCACGACCGACCCGAAAGAAAAAGATAATATCGTAGATTTTATCAGTCATGAACAACGCATTTATCCCATTGGTCGGTTAGACAAAGATTCGCAAGGATTGATTCTGCTGACTAATGACGGAGATATTGTTAATAAAATACTCCGTGTGGGTAATAACCACAAGAAAGAATATATTGTTCATGTGGATAAACCCCTCACCGATGAATTTATCACACGGATGCAGCAAGGAGTGCCTATCTTGGATCGGGTGACTCGTCGCAGTGAAATTAAAAAAATCAATCCGTATACATTTCAAATATCCTTAATACAAGGCTTGAATAGGCAGATACGCCGGATGTGTGCCTACTTTGACTATGAGGTGGTTAAGCTGGAAAGAATCCAGATTATGAACATCGAATTGGGCAAGTTGGGGCAAGGAAATTGGCGAGACCTGACCCAGGCAGAGTTAGAAGGCTTATTTAAGTTGCTGGAGGAATCGGATAATAGAGAAGGAGCTAAAAAATCAGCCTCCAGTAATAAAGCAATGAATAAAGCTTTAGAAAGACTGGATATTCAAACCGACTATCGCAAATCAACCAGTATAGCCAAGCAGCCAAAGCGTAGTCGCCCCAAATCAGCTTCTGCCGGTAAACGTGGCGGAGGAGCTCCGGGCTTCGGTGCTTCGCATGCTAAACCATCGGCCTCATCACAAACGAAAAGACCGACCGGCTCGAAAAGTCAAGCACCTAAATCTTCCGGAAAATCACGCAATACCGGAAGAAGAAGAGGTTAATTGTGCACGAGTGTTCCTATCTTTTCTCCTGAAACTACTTTTTTGAGGTTGCCATAGGTATCCATGTCGAAAACAATAAGGGGTAGGTTGTTTTCTTTACACATGGTTGTGGCTGTTAAATCCATGATTTTAAGCCCTCTGTTATATATCTCGTCGAACGTGATTTCATCAAACTTAACGGCGTTGGGGTCTTTCTCAGGGTCGGCGGTGTAGATGCCGTCTACGCGAGTTCCTTTGAGCATCACATCAGCTTCAATCTCAATACCTCTTAAAGATGAGCCGGTATCGGTTGTGAAGAATGGGTTGCCTGTACCGCCGGACATAATCACAACCTTTCCTTGCTCTAACAATTCGATAGCCCGCCATTTATTGTAAAACTCTCCGATAGGCTCCATCCGGATAGCTGTCAAAACAGATGATTTAACTTGTACGGAGTTGAGTGCAGAGCTAAGTGCCAGGCTGTTGATGACAGTGGCTAACATGCCCATTTGATCACCTTTTACGCGGTCAAATCCTTTTGCAGCACCACTCAATCCGCGGAAAATGTTTCCTCCGCCAATAACGATTCCTATCTGAACGCCCGATTCGGCTATTTCTTTGATTTGAGTAGCATATTCCTGTAGCCTTTTTTCATCAATACCATATTCGCTATCTCCCATTAGCGACTCGCCACTCAACTTGAGTAAAATTCGTTTGTACGTTTTCATACGATCTCTATTCGTGTAATTTATAAATGACTCGCAAGTTACAAAAAGATATTGTGTTGCATCTCCTTTTGGTGTTCAAGACCAAGTTTCATGGTAAAGCTCCTATGCCTTTTATGTATTTACCTGTTTTTGTTAAAAATAGACAGAATGTCACTTATTTGCATGTATTTGTCGTTTCTGCGAATAATTTGCGACAAAATGTCATTTATTTAGTTGTTTTCTCACTTATTGAGGACTGGCATAAGATTTGAACTATACAGAGTACAATGATTAAAGTAATGAATATTAAAAATAGGAGGAATAAATTATGAGAACAGTAAGAAGATACCAATCATGGTTGCCGGATGTGTTTAATGATTTTTTAGATAACGACTGGTTGCCTAAAACCAGCACTACTGCTCCGGCTATAAATGTAATTGAAAATGAAAATGAATATAAAGTTGAATTAGCTGCCCCGGGTATGACTAAAGAAGACTTCAAAGTTCATTTGGATGAAGATGGAAACTTAGTTGTTTCTATGGAAAAGCAAGCTGAAGAAACAGAGGAAAAAGAAGGAGGACGCTATTTGAGACGTGAGTTCTCTCATACGAAATTTGCTCAAACGATGATATTGCCTGAAAATGTAAATAAAGATAGCATTGAAGCTAAAGTTGAAAATGGTATTTTGTCGGTAGTCATTCCTAAGATGAATCCGGAAGATTTAAAAAAATCAGTAAAAGCGATAGAAATCTCGTAAGTTGTTAAGGTAGAAAGATTGTTTAGTAGTAAGGTGTGTCGATTTCGGCACACCTTTTTTGTTTCCGAATAGTGGGAGTTATGGCTATTCAACCACTATTTTTTTTAAGTTTGTATTCATAAACAGAATGGAATGAGTGAGAAACCCTTTTCAATGCGAGAAAGGCTGCGTAGCTTTTCTTATGCCTTTGCTGGAATATCCCGACTGATTAAGGAAGAGCATAATGCACGTATTCATTGTGTAATTGCCGTGTTAGTTGTCTTAATGGGCATTTTGTTACGAATTTCGTATATGGAATGGATTGTTGTTGTATTGCTTATCGGACTGGTGCTGATGGCTGAAGGATTTAATTCGGCTATAGAGTCTTTGTCTGATGTCGTTTCACCCGAAAAAAACGCCGGTATTAAGCATGCAAAAGATTTGGCTGCCGGAGCTGTTTTGCTTTTGGTTATTGCAGCTGTGATTATTGGTTTCATTATATTCCTTCCTAAGATTTGGCTGTTATTATGCGGATGACACTGTTTTATATATTACTCCTGCTTCTTCCTTTTTCAGCTATAGGACAAAAGATTGAAGTGACCGGAAGTCGTAAGGCAGTTAAGGTATCCGGCGATGTCACTGCTGCTTTATTGCCTACTACGTGTTTAGTAGCTACGTTGTTGCATAAAGATTATACCGGGATGAAACAAGGAGTCTTCTCAGGCATTACTGCCGTGGGACTTACTTATGGACTTAAGCTGTTGATAGATAAAAATCGTCCGGATAATAGTAATCGCAATTCTTTTCCCTCCCTTCATACCTCTACTTCATTTGTGAGTGCTGCCTTTCTTCAACGTCGCTATGGTTGGAAATGGGGGGCGCCGGCATACGCTTTGGCGGCTTACACCGGGTGGACACGCATATACGGAAAGAAACACGACGGTTGGGATGTCTTAGCCGGGGCTGCCATAGGTGCAGGCTGCGCTTATCTTTTTACTCGTCCATTCCTTCAAAATCCATCATTAACGATTTCGCCTGTCATGGATAAAAATGGTCTAGGCATATATGCATCGTACTGCTTTTAAGAAAGAATCCGTTCAATAAGGACTTTTTGTTTTGTTAATAGGGCTTTTTAATTGAAAGATAGTGGTGAGTTGATCTTTCAACCTAGGTTAGAAGAGCTTTTGAGCCTTGTAAGAAGCTCTTTCAACGAGTGTGAGAAGCTCTTCTTACGCTCGTTAAAAGATTAGTTGTTCCTATTGAATTTCTTAAACCGCTAGTTACTAGTTGGATATCCGGCAGGTTGTTCTTGCAAGTCAGTCGTATGCTAAATTTGGTTTGACATAAATTCAAAATGCTCACCCGAATTTGTTTTGGTGAGTCACTACTTTACCTTCTCTCAAACTGCGCTACATCAAGGAAATAAAAAAGAGTGCCTGTTGAGCACTCTTTTGGGTATGTTGTAAAACTATATCTTAGTCAATCATACTAAACCCGGTATAGGGAACAAGCACTTCCGGAACACGTATTCCTTCCGATGTTTGATTGTTTTCAAGCAATGCGGCCATGATGCGCGGAAGAGCTAATGCGCTGCCATTCAGTGTATGGCATAGTTGAATCTTTTTGTTTTCATCCCGATATCTGCATTTCAGACGATTAGCCTGATAGCTTTCAAAATTCGATACAGAGCTAACCTCTAACCAGCGCTCTTGAGCGGCAGAAAACACCTCGAAGTCGAATGTAAGTGCGGAGGTGAAACTGATGTCCCCTCCACATAGTCTGAGGATTCTCCAAGGAAGTTCTAGCTGATCAACAAGTGACTGTACATGATTAAGCATTTCTTGCAGCGACTCGTATGAATGCTCCGGTGTATCTATGCGTACAATTTCTACCTTATCAAACTGATGTAAACGATTCAATCCGCGCACATCTTTACCATATGAACCGGCTTCACGGCGAAAACAGGCTGAATAGGCTGTGTTTTTTAAAGGGAATTCAGTTGCATCTAAAATAACATCGCGATATATGTTCGTTACGGGTACTTCGGCAGTTGGTATCAAATAAAGATCGTCTAATCCGACATGATACATTTGCCCTTCTTTGTCCGGCAGCTGACCCGTTCCGTAGGCAGAGTCTGCATTGACTACATAAGGAGGCTGTACTTCTTGATAGCCGGCCTCGATAGCTCTGTCTAAGAAATAGTTTATCAGCGCACGCTGCAAGCGTGCTCCTTTACCTTTATATACCGGGAAGCCGGCTCCTGTGATTTTCACTCCTAATTCAAAGTCAATCAGGTCGTATTTCTTAGCTAATTCCCAATGGGGTAGCGCATTTTCAGGAAGAGTAGGAATTACCCCACCCATTTTTTCACAGACATTATCTTCTGCACCTTTGCCTTCAGGCACAGATTCGTGTGGTACGTTGGGGATTGTAGTGAGTAGTTCGTTCAATAACTTTTCTGCCTCATTTTTTTTCTCTTCGAGTTGCTTGGTTTCTTCTTTCATCGAAGAAACTTGGGCGCGAATTTTCTCTGCTTCATCTTTTTGACCGCTTTTCATTAATTGTCCAATAGATTTAGACAAACTATTAAGTTCGGCAAGAATCGCATCCAACTCAGTTTGTGAGTTGCGTCTGACTGTATCGAGTTCAAGAACCTTGTTGATAGGCTCTTTTGCATCAAAATGTTTCTTTTTAAGAAGATTAATAACCTCTTCAGGGTTTTCTGCAATAAATTTGATTGTTAACATAAAAAGCTATGCATTTAATAAATAGATAACAAAAGTACATAGAAAAAGAGAGAAAATGAATAGTTGTATTTTAAAAATATCTGTACTGGATTGAAAACTAGAATCTCACCGCTCAAAATCTCACCGGTTTGTCTGAAGAACCAGCTAAAAGAGTCAAGAAAATCTATAATATAATGGATTTTCTTTAGTAAATATTTGTTTTTCTCATCTTGGTTGTTTATATTTGTAATAGAGATAAGGATTGAAGCCGCACTCGGTCGATTGGGAAACTCATCATTTAATAACAATTCCGAGGACAGCTCTTGTAGCTAATGGCGGGCCGCATTTCTTCGGAAATTATCTTCGGATAACAGCGGATTACAAAAGTTGCAAAGCACTCAAATCTTGTCATACGGAGTTTGTTCATATCACAGTGCGGCTCTTATATAGAAGGTGTCTTTTACAGACACCTTCTTTTTTTTGCCCCTACCTAAGCCATGTATTCTAGCAATATCTGTTATCTTTGTCTATACACAGTACTTTAATAAAATATACAATGAAAGACTTTTTGGATAGGAACTTCGTATTAGAGACCGACGTTGCTCAACAGTTATATCATGAGCATGCTGCCAGTTTACCCATCATCGATTATCATTGTCATTTAGACCCTCGGCTAATTGCTGAGAATCATCAGTTTGAAAATATTTATGAGTTGTGGTTGTCCGGCGATCATTATAAGTGGCGTGCGATGCGTACCAATGGCATAGCTGAGCGCTATTGTACGGGTGATGCAACCGACTGGGAGAAGTTCGAAAAATGGGCTGAGACTGTTCCATATACCATGCGAAATCCTTTATACCACTGGACGCATATGGAACTGCGTTCAGCATTTGGTATAGAAAAACTACTGTCGCCTAAGACAGCGAAAGAAATATATGAAGCATGCAACGCTATGCTTCAGAAGCCGGAGTTTAAAGCAAGAGGCTTGATGGAGCATTATCGCGTAGAGGTCGTTTGTACGACAGATGATCCGGCAGATTCATTAGAACATCACATCGCCCTGAAGAATGAAGGGTTTGATATCAAGGTTTTGCCTACCTGGCGACCGGATAAAGTGATGGCTATAGAAAATACTACCCAGTTTATACCATACATCGAAAAACTGACTGAACTTACAGGCATACGTATTAATTCTTTTGACGATTTGATAGCTGCTTTACGTAAACGTCATGATTTCTTTGCCGAGGTGGGCTGCCGTTTGTCTGACCATGGATTTGAAGAGTTTTTTGCAGATGATTATACCGAGCAAGAGATAAAAAGCATCTTCAAAAAGGCTTTAGAAGGTAAACAGCTAACCGAAGAGGAGATCAGTAAATACAAATCAGCTATCCTTTATGAAGGAGCTGTTATGGACTGGGAAAAGGGGTGGACACAGCAGTTTCATTATGGGGTTATCCGTAATAATAACACACGCTTGTTTAAAAAAGTAGGAGCAGATACCGGATTTGATTCCATTAGTGACCCGGTTGTAGCTAAAAACATGTCACGCTTTTTTGACCGTTTGGATGTAGATGATAAACTGACCAAAACAATCATATATAATCTAAATCCTAAAGACAACTACTTGTTAGGGACAATGATTGGTAACTTCCAAGATGGCTCGATAGCGGGTAAGATTCAGTTTGGTTCCGGTTGGTGGTTTTTGGATCAGCGTGAGGGGATGGAAATGCAGATGAATACCTTGTCAAATCTTGGTTTATTGAGCCGCTTTGTAGGGATGTTGACTGATTCGCGCAGCTTTTTATCCTATCCGCGTCATGACTACTTCCGTCGTATCTTGTGTAACCTGATAGGCAATGACGTAGAGAAAGGTTTGCTGCCTGCTTCTGAGTTAGACTTTTTAGGGCAGATGGTTGAGGATATATCCTATTATAATGCCAAGAACTATTTTAAGTTCTGAGTATTTTGCAAGACATAAAAAAAGCGGGTTAACTGATTAACCCGCTTTTTTATGTCTTATAATGTTTCCGGTTATTGAATAACCTGATACTTTTTAAACACTTTGCGTATCGATTCCATTGCTCTGTCAAGCTGGTCGAATGTGTGTGTAGCCATTAATGAAAAACGAATCAATGTATCGTGAGGAGCTACAGCCGGTGATACAACCGGATTGACAAATAGTCCTTCTTCAAATAATTCGGTCACAATAGCAAATGTTAAGTCGTTATTGCGAATAAATAAAGGAATGATAGGTGTTTCAGTCTTTCCTATTTCACAACCCATGTTGCGGAATCCGTCTAATGCATAGTTGGTTAGTTCCCAAAGCTTATCCATTCTTTCCGGTTCGCTGATGATGATATCCAAAGCAGCACTAGCAGCAGCTGTAGCAGCCGGTGTGTTACTCGCACTGAATATGTATGAGCGAGAGTTGTGTCTGAGGTAGTTGATAACTTCTTTATCGGCAGCAATAAAGCCACCAATCGAAGCTAAAGACTTACTGAATGTCCCCATAATTAAATCCACATCATCAGTCACTCCGAAATGATCGCAAGTGCCTCGTCCTTGTTTTCCTAACACACCAATTCCGTGTGCTTCGTCTACCATAATGCTGGCATTGTATTGTTTGGATAGACGAACTATTTCCGGCAGATTAGCTATGTCGCCTTCCATGCTGAATACTCCATCAACAACAATTAGTTTTACCTTGTCGGGGTCACATTTCTGTAGTTGCTTTTCCAAAGACTCCATATCGTTGTGGCGATATTTGAACTTGGTAGAGTAGGAGAGTCGATGTCCCTCAATGATAGAAGCATGATCTAATTCATCCCAGATGATGTAGTCTTCTCTTCCGGTCACACAGGATACAACTCCAAGGTTTACCTGAAAACCGGTTGAGTATATAATGGCTTCATCTTTTCCAACAAAATCAGCTAGTTTTTTCTCCAATTCTATATGAAGATCCAGTGTTCCGTTTAGAAAACGCGAACCGGCACATCCTGTTCCGTATTTTTTAGTAGCTGCAATAGCTGCTTCTTTTACTTTAGGATGGTTGGTTAGTCCGGTGTAGGCATTTGAGCCAAACATCAAAACTTTTTTCCCATTGATTAATACTTCTGTGTCTTGGTCACCTTGTATTTCTCTGAAGTATGGATATATCCCGGCAGCTTTTGCTTTCTGGGGCAAATCATACTTGGCAAGTTTCTCTTGTAGTAGTTTCATATAAATAATTAAGAGAATGAATATTACTGTTTACTCTAAGAGTTAGTAAGAATAGAATACTTCAATATGTCATTTTTATCCTTCCTGCATATCATCAATAACATAATGAAAGCTCAGAAAACTATTCTATACTATTAAGAGTTGTTCTTTATATTTTCTGCAAAAATACAAAAAAAAAGAATACACTTCTTATTCTCATAGACCTTATTCGTCTTATAAGGTCTTTTATGACGAGATATCTGTGTTAGTTTCAAGTAAAAAAACAGGCAGGCAGAAAAAGTATTCTGCCTGCCTGGATATTGATTCTTTATTTTGTACTTATTTATTCCTCTGTGTCATCACCCTTTACAAACTTCAGTAGTGTGACTCCGTCTTTTGACAAGACTAATTCTCCGTCTTGGATAGAACCGTCCAATTCATTTTGCAATGCTTCGGTCAGCGCATTTTCCTTATCAAGAACAGGGCAAGCCATTTTGGTAGACATGATTGGTCCGATAATCAGTTTGCTATCTTCCAGTTTATAGCCACCTCGCATCGTATTGCATCCGGCGTTTCCATGAAACTTCGAATTTTCCGCATCAAATAATATAAATGGAATGTTTTCACCAAAAACAGAGGCATCTTCCTCTTTCAATGTTTTTAGTACCCATTTACCCGCAATGTTTTCAGGAGTGAGAACACTGCTTGTGAAGGGACCTGGGGCTGGTTCAGTTCCTTTTATGAATTCTAAAACGATTTTCCCGTTTTTAGAAAAGGCTAGCTCCTCATTCTTATCTAAAGAAAGAGTTAGTTTTTCAAAGGATAAGTTTTTCAAAAAGTCTTCTTCTGCATGTTTATGCATGCATAACCTCATAGTTGTACCAAGTGTCGGAGCTGAAAATTCATTTTTGCTATTCAATGAGAAAACGCCATGGTACATATTGCATCCTGCATTACCGGAAATCATGGAGTCTTTAATACTGAATCTTACGCTAGGTTTCTGTCCTTCAAACAAGGCACTGACCTCTTCTCCGTTCATGGTTTTTAAATCCCAGTACCCTTCAAGTTTAAGGGGGTCGATGGGTTTGATACTGTTACAGCTACTCATAGATAGGACGAATGTAGATATGGCTATTAAAACCATAGTCATTTTAAATGTTTTACTCATAATCTTTCTTTTTACCAGTCAGAAAAATACTTTTCTAACTAATGCTTGTTTTACATAACAGGTCTTTTCGCTTAAATGTTTAGTGGAGCAGACCTTATTTGTTGTCAATTATATTTTGCACAACCAATCCGGCTAGTGTCAATCCGAAGATGGCTGGAATATGTGCAATCGTTCCATTCACTCTTTTCTTTGCGTGAATCGGGTGAATATCTGTTGTTGAATCGGTTATTTCTTCTTTGTTTTCAAGAAGTTCCGGGCTGAAAACGCAAGTGAATTTTGTTGCCGGAAGCATGCTTTTTCTTAGCTTTCTTCTTAATGTGGCAGCTAGCGGGCAGCCATGAACTTTCCAAAATTCAGCTACTTTAACTTGTTGGCTGTCCATTTTGAGAGCTGCGCCCATGCTTGAGAAAAAAGCCGCTTGGGTTTGTGTAGCTGTTTGAATGAGGTGAACTTTACTGTCTATGCTATCAATCGCGTCAATAATAACATCATAGCTATCCAGCTGAAAGCTCTCTGCCGTTTCCGCATCATAAACTTCTTTTAAGGCATTCACCTCTGCAGAAGGGTTTATTTCAAGCAGCCGTTTTTTTAAGATATCTACTTTGTATTCACCGATAGTTACTGTAGTAGCCATTAGTTGCCGGTTGATGTTGGATTCAGCCACTTTGTCAAAATCAACGATTGTCAGCTGCCTGATGCCGGAGCGTATCAGGCTTTCAGCACACCAACTGCCTACCCCTCCAACTCCAAACAGGATAACGTTGGATTTAGCCAGTCGCTCCATTCCTTCGGAGCCAATTAAAAGTGCTGTTCGTTGAAATATAGAAGAGTTCATGTTTTTTTTAATAACCTGAGGCAAAGGTATGTTTTTTCAGATTAGTTATTAATTCTCTTAGGAAACTTAAAGATTTTAAAATGTAAGTTGATGATTTGCTAAGCTCTTTTTGCCAATTAGACGGTCGTAACGTGCACCGGCAGGTCGATAGAATGTTAAAATAGTATATTCGTTTTCTGCTTGGAAATAGTCCCCCTCAATAGAAATGGTCTCTCCCCGGGTGCTTCCGGGTGGGCAATGCAAGTATTGATAATTGTAGTTGCCTTGTTTAAGTAAGACGGATTTTTCATAACACTTTGTTTCGTTATTATAGACCATTTTGTTCAGGCTGCTCAACCTGTTTTGAAACAGTTCTCCGGATATATATACCTCTCCGGCAAGTGGCTGGTTTATATGTAAGCTGAAGTGAACCATGTGGTAGTCGGCTTCAATATTGGGGTTGTTGCATCCACTACATTGGATAAAGAAACGACCGTTTTGGTCTTGGTCATACTTATAGCCTTTGCCTTTCTTGCTGGCATCTTGTTCTACAGATACATGATAGTATGGGTTGACAAAGTGAATTTCTTCAATGCCTAGTCCTTTATATCTATGAGATAAAAACTCCATACGTCGAAATTCATTACCGGCTTTAAATATCAATTCTTTCTTATGCGAATAGACTATTTTATTTGCCTGCACATTCATGGGTTGTACGTTGTCTATTTCGTTGTCAGTTCGGCTATTTTGTTTGATGCTAATCTTTAAATCATTCTGTGGAAATGCTATGGGAAACTGCTCTGTATGTAGCGTGAAGCTCAGTTGCTGATGTTCGTTATTTGTGTCAATATCCGTATTGCTGCTTATGCTTGCAGAAATGTCAATCAGTGGTTCAACAATCGAAAAGCAAGCAGTTAAAACAGGCTCAGTATGTTCACCTTGTTTATGCACCAGAACCGCATAGTTGCCTGATTTTGTTAGCTGTACCTCATCATTGGGTAATGTGATTCGGTAGTTTATATAGGGAGTAGTTGTTGCTATTGAACTGGCATAATCTTCTATCAGCACCTCTTGAAACCCGGTCATGTATTCAGAAACCATGAGTTGCGACTTTTTCCAATCAGCATCACAGTGTATGATTGAGTAGCTATAACCTGTATATCCATCACCTAAATCATCAAAGCTTATTTCGATTTGTTTCTCATTATTCAATTCGATATAAGGTTCAGAGATTATTTCTCCCAGCACTTTAACCTGTAACGAATGAATATCACTATGAGAAACCTTCGTTTGGTAGTGGGTTTCTGCATTCATATAGTGATTAATGAAACAGCTTATACTTACTATGAATAAAATCTTTATGTAGTTCATCTGTGTTGTCTGATGAGATTGTTGCGCATAAAAATAAGCTTATTTATGCTTATCCCTCCATTTTACAATCAATATCTTTCAAATTCTTAGTTGTTCAATTCAAAACAATCCGAGAAACTGCGTGTGGAAGCTTGTTTGGCTATACCTACTTAATGGTGTAGCTGGTTGAATAATACATAAAATAGGGTATTGATTGTCAACGATATTTGAAGGACATTTGTCATGAACAGAATGCAATATGGAAATGATACAAAAAGTGCCCGGTGAGTTGAGAGTGTTATCCAATCATATTTATGAATACAAGAAAGGTGTACGAAACTTAGTATTGTATACTTTTTCTAAAAAGTATGAAAAAGACATCATTAAGAAATTAGAAAATCAGCAGATTGCTTATATACGCCAAGATGTAAATAGCCGGACGATTAATTTATTCTTTGGAAAACCGGAATGCTTAGACTTAATTCGTTTCATTGCTAATCGACCACTAAACACGTTGTCGCCCGAAGAAGATTTTATGTTGGGAGCACTTTTAGGCTATGATTTATGCAAACAATGCGAAAGATATTGCTCGCTTAAGAAAAAGATGCCTAAATTAGCCTTGCGAGTCAGTTGAATGAATAATCTGCTCGTTTAGAGCTGTAAAAGGATGTTCCTTTACCGCAATTTATAGGTGATTTATTATGGATTTAAGGAATAAACGCATCGTATTGACCGGTGCCTCTTCCGGTATAGGAAAGGAATTACTGCAACTTTTAGTGACCTATACGGGAGTACAAGTTGTAGCCGTTGCTCGCAACATAGAGCCAATCCTTCAGTCAGAGCAAGTTGTCTTCCCTTTTGCTGCCGATGTAAGTCAAGCCGAAGGTGTGGATGCTGTATTTGCCTACGCAAAAGAGGTAATGGGAGGAATAGATATCTTTGTAGCGAATGCCGGATTTGCCTATACCGAACGCTTGATTGAAGCAGACTGGAAACATACCGAGCGCATATTTCAATTGAATGTATTTTCACCCATTTACACCTTAGAAAAGCTTCATCAGGCTTATCCATCGACCCAAACGATGATTGTGTTTGTTTCTTCTGCCGTCGCTTTTTTCCCTCTCCCCGGATATGCTCTATATTGTTCGACAAAGGCAGCACTACATCAGTTTGCCGAAACATATCGATATGAGAAGCCTCAAAGCGTTCATTTGCTAACGGTTTATCCGGTAGCAACCAAAACTTCCTTTTTTGAAAATGCATCCGGAACAGATACTACACCTCTGCCGTTCTTGCGGCAGGAAGCGAAAACAGTTGCTTCGCGAATTGTACGTGGCATGAAAAAGAATAAAAGACGAGTCTATCCTTCCTTATTATTCCGCATGTCTTATCCTATTATGCGGGCTTTTCCTTTTTTAATCCGTTTGTACTCCTTGAATGAAAAAAGGAAACTGGCTCATTTCTTACAACTTCCATCACGGAAATAACAGGACTGGTCGTTCCTTTTATTTAAACAATACTTATTACTTTTATCTGCTAAATGGACGAACAGCAACTAAATCATCTTCCTGTTAGCGAAACTTCTGCTAGTGGACCCCCACCAGCAGATATCTCCAACAATGATGTAGCCGGTGGTGGACAGCCGGTAGAACAACCTATTCCGGGAAAACCTTTTCCTAGAAACATCCTTCAATGTATAGGTATTGAAGGGGTGTATATATTGGTGCTGGTTATAGTTGTAATTTTTCTTGAAATCATAGGTCTTATTCCTTTCTTAAAACCCTATTCAACTTCTATCCTTACATCAGACTTTCTTACGGCAGTTTTCACTATTTATGTGCTGGTTAGGATGAAGAAGCGTAGGGAGCTTTCGTTGTATAAACCTCCTGTATTTACAAAGATCAGTATAACTGCCTTTGTGCTACTAATCCTGTTCATTGTGACTTTGCAATATGGAGTCATAGACCCCATTCATGCTATGATGCCAGACTTTGATGAGATTCCGCTATTTAAAGATATGTTTGAAGAGTTGCTGAAGAACATTGAAAATGAACTGATAGGATATACTTTGTCTGCCATAATTCTAGCTCCAATCCTAGAGGAATATATGTATCGGGAATTGATGCTGAATGGATTGATGAAGAGTTACTCTCCGGCAAAAGCACTTTTCATATCTACTTTCATATTCGCTTTTGTTCATTTAAACCCTTGGCAGTTCGTTACCGCAATGCTTTTGGGTTATTTATTAGGCTGGATATATATTCGCACACGAAGCTATTGGCTGTGTGTCATTGTGCATATGTTGAATAATGCAGTACCTATGTTGGGAGGACTCATGGTAGAAGATGATTTTAAATTGCCGACCTGGGTTGTGCTGATTATGCTGGCACTAGTTGTTCCACTATTCTATCTTTTGCGTCAAAAGCTGCCCAGGGTGAGTTCTGTTGATGAATCAGTAAATTCTGTAGAATGAAAGAAGGTGAAAGACTTGCGCCTTTCACCTTCTGATTTATTCGGTATATTGGATTATTACAGACCGTTTTCTGATAGATAACGTTCTGCTTCCATCGCAGCTTTACAGCCTGATCCGGCAGCTGTGATAGCCTGACGATAGTTTGGGTCTGCTACGTCACCGGCTGCGAATACACCCGGTATTTTTGTTTTAGGAGTACCGTCAATGGTTTGTATGTAGCCTATTTCATCCGTTTCAATCCACTCTTTCACCAGGTTTGAATTCGGCGTATGACCGATAGCCAAGAAGAAACCATCGATAGCAATATCTACTTTTTCTTCATCCGATTCACCTTTTCTTTTAACGAGGTGAGCACCTTCAACGCCATTCTCTCCAAAAAGACCTATGGTATTGTGCTCAAACAGTATTTCAATATTTTTGGTTTTGAATACACGATCTTGCATGGCTTTTGAAGCACGTAGATAGTCTTTGCGTACAATGATGTATACTTTTTCTGCCAATGCAGAAAGGTAAAGAGCTTCTTCACAAGCAGTGTCACCACCACCTACTACGGCTACTGCCTTGTTTCTGTAAAAGAATCCATCGCAAGTAGCACAAGCAGAAACGCCCATGCCGGCATATTTGTCTTCATCCGCCAAGCCTAAGTATTTAGCCGTAGCTCCGGTTGCAATAATAAGCACTTCGGTTTCTATCACAGTACTTTCGTCAAATGTTACTTTGTAGGGTCTGGATGATAAGTCAATGGCTGTTGCTATTCCACTGCGGATGTCTGCACCTAAGCGGCTGGCTTGTTTCTTCATGGAATTCATCAATTCACCACCGGTTATACCTTCCGGAAAGCCGGGGAAGTTCTCTATTTCAGTTGTTGTTGTTAACTGACCACCGGTAACAAGACCTGTATAAAGCACGGGCGATAAATTAGCTCTGGCAGCATATATAGCTGCTGTATATCCAGCAGGACCTGAACCGACGATTAAACACCGGGTTTTTTCGTTTTTTACTTCACTCATTGTCATTTTTCTTTATCTTAAATCTATAATTTCCACATTGGGAAAGTCGCTTTTCTTAAAAACAAAATAATCACTCGAATAGTTTACACCTGTCTCCATTCGATTGATTTGTATCTTCATTTGAAGCTCGTTTTTGAACGAAATAGCTATATACGAAGGGAGGTATGTTTGCTTTTCAATGTGCAGCTCAACCTTATTAATATCCTTTTTACTTTTAGGTGTAAGTTCAATGTTATAGTTCGACTTACCGCCTGCAGAGGCGTTTTCTCCCTTCAAAGAAGCCTTGAAGTCTTTTTGATAAGTGGTTAAAAGCAAGATGGGATTAATCTCTCGAAGCTCCTCACCGGTAGGTTCAGATATGTTCACTTCATCTATGTCTGATGAATAGGTCCATAGATTTTTTCCATCGAACCAGATGTTTATATTGGAAGTTTTGAGGACAAACTTTTCCCCAATCATTTCAATAGTTCCTTCCATGTCTTCTGATACCTGCAGCTTTTCTGACTGAGATTGTAGATGGAAAGATACACGCATTCCTTTTGTATTTTCATAAGCTGCTATTGATTTGTTTAGTATGTCATCAGCTTTTTGTGAAAAGACCGTAGCCGGAAGCATAAAACATAGAAATATATACAGAATTTGTTTCATAGTTTATCGTAATGAGTTTAATAACTGTTCCAAGCTATATTCATCCTGAATCATCACTTGTCTTGCTTTGCTGCCTTCATAAGGTCCTACGATTCCGGCAGCTTCCAGTTGATCCATCAATCGACCGGCACGGTTATATCCAATGGCGAATTTACGTTGTATCAGCGATGTTGAACCCTGTTGTTGTATAACGATAAGGCGAGCAGCATCATCAAAGAGAACATCTCTGTCAGACAAATCAACAGCACCGGGTATATTTTCGTTTTCAGCCGTATATTCAGGAAGTAAAAAGGCAGTCGAGAAGCCTACTTGGTCTCCGATGAATGAGCATATTCTATCCACCTCGGGGGTGTCTACAAAGGCACATTGTACGCGGGTCATATCATTTCCTTGAGAGAATAATAAATCGCCTCGCCCTATCAGTTGATTTGCGCCGGGCGAATCTAATATAGTACGTGAGTCTATCATCGACGATACACGGAAGGCAACACGTGCCGGGAAGTTCGCTTTGATGGTTCCTGTAATGATGTTGGTCGAAGGACGTTGTGTAGCAATCACCATGTGCATTCCTACGGCACGAGCCTTTTGAGCAATACGGGCTATGGGAAGTTCAATTTCTTTGCCCGCTGTCATAATTAAATCTCCAAATTCATCAATAATCACCACAATATAAGGCATGTATCGATGTCCTTTTTCAGGGTTTAAATTCCTATTGATGAACTTTGTATTGTATTCTTTGATGTTTCTGGTTTGTGCCTTCATCAGCAAGTCGTATCTGTCGTCCATCTCTTTGCAGAGAGAATTGAGCACTTGAATCACTTTGGTGAAGTCCGTAACGATTGGTCTGTCTTCGTCCGGCAGTTTGGCCAAGTAATGTCGCTCAATGCTTGAGTATATGCTGAACTCAACCATCTTGGGGTCAATCAGTACGAATTTCAGTTCAGCCGGATGCTTTTTATAGAGTAAAGAAGCAATGATTGCATTCAATCCGACTGATTTACCTTGTCCTGTTGCACCTGCCACCAGCAAGTGGGGCATTTTGCAGAGGTCAAACATAAATATTTCATTCGTAATTGTTTTACCCAATGCAACTGGCAAATCGTATTTGCATTCGATGAATTTCTTCGAAGCTATAACCGATTGCATAGAAACTATTTGAGGTTCCTTGTTGGGAACTTCAATGCCAATGGTTCCCTTTCCGGGCATTGGAGCAATGATACGTATTCCCAGAGCGGATAGACTCAAGGCAATATCATCTTCCAAGTTTCGTATTTTAGAGATACGCACACCCGCATCCGGAATGACTTCATATAATGTAATGGTAGGACCCACCGTGGCTTTAATAGAAGAAATGCCAATCCCGAAGTTTTCCAGCGTTTGTTTGATACGCTTTTGATTCGCAGATTGTTCGCCCATATCAACCTGATGACTAGAGAAGTCGTATTTTTTCAATAAGTCAATAGAGGGGAAAATATATCTTGATAAATCCAACCTGGGGTCGTATTGGCCCAACGAAGAAAGATCGTAAGGCAGGGTGTCTCCTTTTGCTATATCTACCGTGAAAGAGGGGTCGTTGGATGCTTTTTCTTTCTCGCTTTCCTTTACGGTCTTTTTCTCCTCAAACATTTCTTCCTCTTGTGCTACTGTCACTACAAACTCTTCCTCTGTTTCAGGAGTTGCTTCGTCCGTTTCTTCCTCGAGTTCTTCTTCCTCAAAGACTTTTTCTTTTTTTCTTTTTCTGAAAAAACCTCTTTTTTCTTTCTTCTTCTTTTCCTGTGGTTCTTCTTCTATCTCCTCAATGATTGGGTCAACGATTGTTTCCTCAATTTCTTCCTCCTCTTCCTCGTACTCCTCCCCGTCAGACTTTCTGCGGTTGAAGAAGGATATCTTTTGCAGAAATGGGATAGTCTTCTTATTGGCAAAGACCATGATAATGATGAACACTCCGAGCAGGAGCAATACAGTTCCGGGAATGCCGATATTATTCATAAAGAATTCAGACAGTATAAACCCGTGGTTTCCACCCAAGTAAAAGAAGCTGTCTTCATAGCCTTTTACGAAAAAGAAGGCGAAGAAAACAGATCCCCAAATCAAAAAGGCTAAGGCTAAGATGCATTTTTTTAGAATCTTTCCTTTGATGAATTTCATCAACTTTAGCCCGATGCACCCGGATATAAAGAGCAGGATAAAAGAAGAAATGCCAAACCACTGATTGATGAGTATTTCAGCTATGTATGCACCTCGAACGCCTGCCCAGTTTTGGATAGAATACTTGACGGACGAAAGTTCTTTTAAGGGAATATTCTCTATGCGACTTTGATCAGCTGCTCCTGTAAAAAAGAAAGAGCACATAGCTATCGCAATATATACAGTTAATATTGAAATGATTAGTCCGGTGATGAAATGTGTGCTTTCATTCGCCAGAAAACGCTTCACAATACCCGGTTCTTTATTCGTTTTAGTTTTTTTCTTTTTCTTTGCCATTAGAAATAAATGTCCTAGTTAAAAGACGAGATTTATTGATAATAGTTACAAATGTAGTCAGAATTCTTTAATAAACATTTTCTATACTTATAGTAAAATCGAAACTCACGCCTTCATTTATCAAGTAGGATGAAGGGAGTATTAGGTGTTAATTTGTGATTTCCGGAACAAGAAAAGTGTTTATAGATAGCGGCTTAATGTCTGCTGAAAACATTTGAGTACGTACGCCTATATTCAGCGACCGAGGTTGGTCGTTTGTATTGACTACTACAATGACTACAGATCGATCCGGATTCAGGAATGCCAGCAGATTATCAAACTGTCCACTAGTTTCCAGTCTTTTGGCGCCCGGATGTATAAAATGACTGTTATGCATTAAAAGATAGAACTCCGGATTATACCGATAGCTTTTAGTTTCCTTATTCACCGTAATCAATGAGTTGCATTTGCCTCCCCATAAAAACTCCGTGCTGTCTTCTTGGGCAATATTATGGTATATATAGGCAAAGGCATTTGAACTTATGCCGGCTTTCATTCTTTCCCATGATTGTAGACAATCATCCCACGTGTTATTGCCACTTCCGGTATTGGTTTTAGTTTGCATAAATCTCAAACGCAAGTAGTTGCTTCCTATTTCATCTAAAATGCGTTCGGATATCTGTTCAGATGCAAAGGTGGAGAAAAATCGACAAGCCGGCTTGTCGGCTATTTTGTTTAGATACTCGTAGTCCGTGTTAGCATCAGCCAGAGTGCCAAAGATTAAATCTACTCCCATGGTGTCTGTACACAATCCTAAATAACGGTCAACCAAAAAATTCACAGAACGTGGGGTCCATTCGCACGAAGGATAAGGATGGGTGCTGTTCATTTCATTTTGTATGGCCAGAGATTGAATAGAAATATCTTCCTCTTTATAGGCTGTAATGTACTTTTGCAGGTATAAGGCATACGATTGGAAGTAGGCTCTTCTTTCTTTTAATCGGTTGTTTTGTGCATTACTCTCTTTGCTGTCCTCCTGATTCGTATAGTGGTTGGAGTTTTTCATCCACGAGGGGGGCGACCAGGGGATAGCTGTTAAATGAAGTTCAGGTTGTCTTTTTTGTGCAGCTTTAATGAAAGGTATCAAATCTTCTTTATCCTGATCAATGCTGAACGCCGAAAGCTCGAAGTCATTTTCTTGTTCTGCGTATGAATACCATTTGGTCGAAAACATACTAGCGCCTACGGGAGTTACTCCATGCGTCAACATAAGTCCATCTTTAGAAAAGAGGCTGTTTAGTACTTGCTTTCTGTCTGAATCTTTTAGTGCTGATAAGGCTTGCCAACCCACTTCAGAGAATGTTGCACCAAAACCCTCAAAGGTTTTAAGAGGTTCATCTACATGAATATTTACATCAGCTACTCCTTTAGCATACCCCAAAGGAAGTGACGGCTGTCCTTTGAATAAAGAATCAGCAGTCGAGCTAACCCATTTGATTTGGGTTATTTTATCCGGTGTGCATGATATGAATATGCATAGGATACCTAGAAGGCTGAGTATATGCTTGATGTATCTCAAACTGTGGATCTTTTATTTTATTCAATTAGCGTATTTCGAAGTAGATAACCTTTTTCCCTGCAAATTTTGGGTAAAGTTAGTAAATATTTTAATTCTTTTACGTCTTTTCTAAAGAAAGGTGTCTTTTTTTTGATTTAAATCGTTTTATAGGTATAACAATCAAGCAAGTTGCGGGTTTTTTATAAAAAGACCGGACTACACATAGGTTAGTCCGGTCTTTAAAAAAGAATTATATTTTGTTTTTATTTGGCTACTTCTTCTACGCCGGTAGTAATGGAATTACGTTTAATAAATTTCCACTCTTTGTCACCTACGCATTGGAAAGTATAGTTCCAATAATTATTTTGTGGTGCTCCGGGTGTTGGGTCGCTATAGATTCTTACATTTTCTATACGTGCCATCTGTTCTACACCGCTTGTGATGGGCGTTGCATCCGGATATTTCAGCGTGAGCAGTATGGCAAGCCCTTCAATTGTTCTGTCATTCATAAATCTGATAGCCTCTTCTTCTGTTGGCTCTTCCGGGTAGGTATTATCCAATATACGATCTTTCTGACGATAGGTAATGTTAGGGTAATAGGCGTTGAACCCAAAATAGAATTCTGCATTTCCACGATTGTCTAAAATAGTTTCATTCCCTTTAGATAAGTTGTCTTTTACGTAGTCAACCAACATTTGATAATCTGTTTTTTCTAATCCGAAGATGAAAGTCGGGTCAAAAATCCAATCCTTTTTCTTATCGAGTTGTGCAAAAACGAATTGGTCTGACTTCAATTCAACAAAGCTATTGACCGTCCATTTCCCCTCATTAAAGTTCAATCGATCGGCATAGAACGTTGTGTTCCCGGTTTTATAAACCACCACCTTGTCATTGCCTTCTTGTGCATACGGATAGTTAAGTGTCAGATAAGCAGGTAAATACTTCGGAGCATCTGCTACAGTTAATGTGCCTTTGCTCAGTCCCATAGCTTCATAATCTTCCGGTTGAAGAGTGATGATATAGCTGGCAGCTTTGTTCCATTTTTCCCCATTAAACTGGTAAGTAGCGTATTGTCTTTGTTCATTTTTTACAGTAAGTCCGATAGTCTGTTCACTCAATAGGATATTATCAATTTGGAACGTGGTTGTTTTTTTGGGACTTGACGTATCGTCTCCTTGATAGTGGAAAGCAATGTGAATCTTTTTACCCGCATAAGGCTTCATACTCATTGTTCCTGCAGATCCTAATTTACCAAAACCGGAAGCAGGAGCTTTAGGAAGTTCAAAGTTGGAGGTGATGTCCTTCCATGTAGCTGTTTCAATATCCTTCCCGTTGTAGTTTTCAGAAACTAAGATAGTCAAGCAGTCCGCATTGTAATATCCTGCCGTTATGTCGAAAGAGAAGTTGGGGCTGACAGCTTCTGTCAGGTTTGCTTCGTTTGTAATAAGCCATGCATCGTTTATTGACTTTGAGCCATTCGAACTATACTGTGCATAAAAATTTCCGCTGTATTCTTTGGCTTGCCACCTGCGTGTTCCTTTTAAGTCTACATTGGTCCAACCTTCAAAGTCAAAATAGTCATTATTGTTTAATCCTCTATCTTCAAAGTTCTCACTGATAAACTCGTGATCCTTAACATCCATCTCGGCCTCTTCAGCAGAATAGTCGAATTGAACAGTTTTATAGCTATCCTTTACTGCATCCGGGAAGTTGCTAGCCAGCATTTCCGGAAGATGTTTTTCAGGAGATTTTTCAGGAGTAAAGACATTGACATAATACTCTTCTGTCCATACTTTTTTAAAATCTTTATCTGTGGGTATAAAAATATCCCCCGATATGGCAGACACTACTTCGTCTCTTTTTTCTTCATACCGATAGGTTACGGTAGCCGACGACTGTACATCGGCGGTATAGAATTTCTTACCCAAGTAATAAGGAATCAGTTCGTTGGGTGAAAGTGCTTCGCTGAATTTCTTTGAGGCATTCAGTTGTTTGGCCTTTTCCTTGAGTGCATCATCATTCGTAGCATTTAAAGCATCTACGAGCACTTTGATATCAGCATCTTCTACAAGATCTACTTCATATTTGGCTACATTTTTTGGCTTTTCAAAGTCTTCATATCCTTCGAAGTTGTCTTCGTTGTAGTCTTGACATGAAAAAGCTACTAGAATGGCACATAAAAATAATCCTATTTTTTTCATAAATATATCTTTCTAAATTGATTAAAAAACGTATTAAAAGGATACTTTCAGTCCTAATCTCCAAGTTCTGCCAACGCTATAATAGACTTTAGCAGTCTCCCAGCTACCGTTTCCGCCATCGCTTGCATCATAAATACTGACAGCATCAAGCAGGTTGTCTATGTTGCCGGTAAGATTGGCTTTAAGCCCGCCGATATTAAACTTGTAATTAGCATACAAATCGAACGTGTTTGTATTGGGTATTTTCCAAGGCTGGGTGATGATGTTTTCACCCCATTTATCAGCATTCATTTGGTATTTAGCATAGTTGCGCCCATAGAAGTTGTAGTTTATTCCTACTCTGAAGCTGTTGAGGAAATAGTATTTGGCTCCAAATGCCATAGTGGTTTGTGCCGAGTTACCTACACGGATTCCATCCAGAACGATGCTTGAAAACGCATGATCTTCTGCTCCGGGGGTTGTAATGGCTCCTCGTGTTGTTACAGCATTTCCGTCTTGGTCGTATGCATAACCCGAAGGTTTGCCATCCCATTTCCAGTCGCCCAATGAAAGCATTGCAGTAAGTTCTAAATCTTTAATAGGTTTAGCTTTGATATCTAGCTCAACTCCTTGGTGGATGGCATTCACGCCGGTCATGTTCATATATCCTTTCTCCGGATTGTTAGAATCGACCAGCTTGACCATGGTTTTATCGTTCCAGGCAGTGCGGTATAGGTTTAGGTTGGCATTCATGTATTTAGAGCGGAAACCATAGCCTACTTCAAATGAAAATACTTTTTCATTTACACCCTCGTTGTTGATATCATTGCTACGTTGTGCTTGAAGAAAAACTCCGCTCGAATAGAATGGCGTACGAGAAAAGTAACCGATGTTGGCAAACACATTGTGGTGTTCGGTCAGATTATAGTTGACTCCTCCTTTAACGGCATAGCCAAACTTATTGACGGTTTTAGATTTTTCGTTATCCGCCGAATATTTTTCTAAACGCCAGTAGTTAGTCAGGTTGGCTGAAGCAGATACAAAAGCACTCAGCTTATCTTGTGTATATTCCAGTTGTCCAAACAATCCTTCTTGCATGACATATCCGTTGTAGTTTCTGTATATCACATCTCCTACTTTGAGTTTTTCCTTTGTCCATTCCGGATTGTTTTTGAACTTTCCGTCAATGGCACGTTGCGGGTCAACAAGGTATGCTCCACCCAGCAAGTCTTGAATTTTTGTTTTATGAATACCTTTGTAATATCGGTAGTCCAGTCCTACCTGCATTTCGAACGCATCAGATAGCTTGTTCGAATAGGTAGAGAGTACACCGGTCCAGAAGTGACTATTAATGGCATTCTGTATAGCCAGTACCGAACCATTGGGCGAGGTGCTGTTTTCATTCATCAACGTTTCAAAGTCGTACGTTCCGTAGCTTGCCATGACGCCATCGCTTGCGCGATAGCCCATAACACCATCGTTACGGCGGTAAAATTGATTCACCAATCCGTTGGTAGATCCATAGTACTGAGAACGTTTTTCTCCTACGCCCGACCATCCTCCACCGGTTCCTAGCGACACGTAAACGGCTGTAGAAAGGCTGGAAGCACGGTTGATGTCCCAGATGTGATTCAGCGAGATGTGCGGTTTGTGATACTCATTGTGGTTGAATGTTCTATGATTTCCCGCAGCATCGTAGCCATAACCCGGATTATAACGATAGCGGTCTTTTTCCGGTATCATCGCCCATTCAGAAATCAGCAGCTGGTCTTTGCGTTGGTTGTGCCATTGGTAAGCACCCGTTGCTGTCAGCGAAAGTTGGTGGTTGTCGTTAATCAATTTTGAGATATTCAGGAAGTAGTTATAGCTCTCAAAATTGGCTGCCTGAAAGTTTCCTTCTCCCCATTCTTTGGCTCCTAATAGGGTAACTGCCCAATTATTGTTCATTAGTCCGGTTGAAACGTTGAACATAAGCTTGTTATTCCCATAGCTTCCCATGCGATAATAGATGTCTCCTCCTTTTTCAGCATCAGTCGATTTGGTTACGATATTGATAGAGCCTCCTACCGAAGGGGAAGCTACTTTAGAAGCTCCCAATCCTCGCTGTACTTGCATCGTGCGGGTTACGTCTACTAGACCTGACCAGTTTGACCAATATACGCCTCCCCATTCCATATCGTTAATGGGAACACCGTTAACCATTACAGCTACGTTCTCAGCTTCAAAACCACGAATTTTTACACGGGCATCACCAAATCCACCACCTTCTTTGGTTGCATATACACCCGGGGTTGATTTAAGCATCTCCGGAAATTCTTTTGAACCAATTTCTAAAGCTATGATTTCAGCATCAATGGTTGACATGGCTATCGGTGTTTTGCGATCAACACCAATCGTTGAGGTCACTACAACGTCTTTCAGTCCAACTACCGAAGTTTCCAGCTCAATAGTACCTTGAGCTTGGTTTGCTTGAAGTCGGATGCTTTTAAAGCCGATATACGTAAAGTCAATCTCTTCAGATAGAGAAGGGAGTTTAAGCGTAAACTCTCCACTTAAATCTGTCGTTGTGCTTTTTTTGCTCGTAACCGAATAGAGGGTTACGCCTACTAATGGCTCTTGTGTATCTTTATCAATCACACGCCCTTTAATTTCAGATTGAGCAAAGGCAGTTGTGACGATAAATAGTAAGCCGGCGATTAAAAACAGTAATTTTCTTCTCATATACAATTTAGTTTAAGAATAAATAACAGCAAAGGCTCACACCCGAGGGTGAGGTTACTTCTTTAAATAATCTACAGAAAATGCTTTTAACATGTTGTTATCAATGTGATTAAACCCTATTTAAATAACAACCAAAAGATATAGATGTTTTGATTAAATCATCTTTTTTTATGTTATACACCACAAAAATAGCTTTATTCTAATTAAATCTAAAGTATATATTTTAAAAGCATACACTTTCTTTCTCCTAAACAGAAAAGCTATTTTTAACCAAGAATTAACCGTATAATCCAATGACTTGATAAAGAGATAACTTCTCCTTTATTAACAGGCGGAGAATAGTTAATTTGTGTTGATGTGTTTATGTTTTATTTTACTTTGTTGTATATTTGGATGAAATAAAAAGCAAGGATAATTCAAATGACTCTATTTACTCATTTTCATCGGTATGTTGAGATTCTGTTTGACTGTTTGTGTCAGACTACTAGTCGTGCGCCTTCATAAAGATGGGGCTTAGGAAGATTATTGTTACGGATACAATCATCTTTATGCCTTTTTATTTCCGTTTTTGAATGATCCTGTTTTTTACCTAAAACAACCTCCTGCCAACGATCAGGAATCACCGAATGAATTTCGTGAAATCGTTTATCTAAGCAAGGTCTGTAACTGTTATGAAGCAGTTGCAGACCTTGTTCTTTTTAGGCAAAAAGGGTCTTTTTCGGTTTAAATTCAATACGGTCATTTTCAAAAAAGACTACTGACATTTACTAAAAAGGCTATAGTCTTTTTATAAAAAGGCACTATCGATTTTTTTTTGACCCTTTTTTCATTCAAAAAACGGATTAAATCAAGAAAAAGTGTTGTTTTTACTTATTTGCTGAGCTCCTCCATTCTTTTTATTAGTTAATTATATATAAATAACCATAAAACAGGGGTTTTCTGCTCATGGATTCTCATCGGTAAATACCGGAAAATATCCCCACTTCCTTGTGACGAATCGTGGCTTTAGCTTGCTTTAATTTATTTTTAATTCGAGGGTTGTTTCCGTTCTTTTATCAGAAGAAACAAGATCATTTTTCCCCATTGTAAGAGGTTCTTATAACTCGGATATTTTTAGACCCAAACCTTCGATAATTTCTTTCTCAATAATAGCCTAAGCCATCATCCTGTACGGTGGGGTAGTTCAATGAAGAAATCCTTTTTAGTATGTACGTGTCCATAAAAGGTGAATAATAAGCAGATAGGGAGTCTTTTTCACCCTTTTAGGGGATTGGTAGAAGCTTTTATCTCATCTATTTTTGTAATAATAGTAACAAGATAAAACAGCTCTAGTATGAAAAAGACCCGGATAATCATTTTAATCAGTATCATTAGCGGAATGCTTGCTTGTAGTGATAGCGAAGATAGTAATCCGATAGAAATCAGCAGTATAGCGTTGAATAAAACCTCTATCACCTTGCATGAAGGTGATGAAATCGTATTGAGTCCAACTATTTATCCCGAAAATGCATCAGATAAAACAGTCGTATGGAAAAGTACTGATAGTCAGGTTGCCACGGTAACTGATGGTAAAGTGAAAGCCTTACAAAAGGGAACGACAGTTATCACAGCATGGGCTGGGAATAAGACGGCAACCTGTGATGTGACCGTTGTTGCCGATGTGGTTGTCGATAAAATAACACTTGATAAAACAACGCTATCGCTAGCTATTGAGGAAGAAGCAACTCTTATTGCAACCATAAGCCCGAAAGAAGCGTCCGAGAAAATAGTGGTATGGACCAGTGACAAACCAGAAGTTGCTTCAGTAGATGATAAGGGAAGAATTAAAGGACTGAAAAAAGGTTCTGCATTGATAACCGCTGCTGCGGGAGGTAAATCCGCGAGATGCACTGTTACAGTAACAGATAGTCAGGCTGA
>CAZSWS010000026.1:31236-32443 GCA_964610765.1 uncultured Parabacteroides sp. | reverse complement strand
TTTCATATAAAATACGTGTTTAATGTTTTTTGAAGTTAATGCTACAAAGCTACCTTTTTTGTTTTATTTTTCCACCTTAATCAGATGATAATGTGATTATTTTATACTCCAATACGTGCTTAAGTGCTCCTTGTTACCCTGGAAAGTGCAGATTGTATCATTCCTATTTAATCAGTTTGATTATGTTACAGATAGATTGATAGGTTGGGATAGTATAAACAAGCATATAGCCAAACAAGCTTAATGTGTTAAAAAGTTTAGGATTATATACGCTTTCCTTATTTTTGCCGTTAGTATAATGTAACTGACTAAAATAGCGCTAAATGATTGATTACATAAAAGGTGAAATCACAGAATTATCACCAACTTTGATGACCATAGAATGCTATGGTATTGGATACCAGTTGAATATTTCACTAAACACGTACAGTGCGTTTCAAGGTGGAAAAACAGCTAAGATATATGTGCATGAGGTGATTCGTGACGATGCCCATATCTTGTTTGGATTTTCCGGCAAAGAAGAAAGGGAACTGTTTCTTTTGCTGATTACTGTTTCAGGAGTAGGTCCGAATACGGCCCGGATGATTTTATCCTCTCTCCCCCCTGCTGAATTGCGACAGGTCATAGCCGGTAATGATGAAGCCTCATTGAAAAGAGTGAAGGGAATAGGGCAAAAAACTGCACAACGTATTTTGGTCGATTTGAAAAACAAAGTAACGCTTCCGGAAGGAGCGACCGCTACTGTTTCGTCTTCTGCTTCGAATGAGGTGGCTGAAGAGGCTGTGGCTGCTTTGGTTATGCTGGGCTTTCAGAAGAATATGTCGCAAAAGGCGGTCTATTCTATACTGAAAAATAATCCGGCTACTCCGGTAGAACAAATCATAAAAACAGCATTGAGAATGCTATAAATGCGCAAACGAGGCGGATATATTATACTAATCTTTCTTTTTTTATCGGGTGTTGGTTTTTCTATGGTTTCAGAGGGGCGTCTGACGGAACAGTCGCCTTTAGCATCCATAGAAGAGGGAGACTCGCTAAAATCTCGTTATCCGTTGAAAAAGCAAGTCATGACCCATTATGAAGAACTTGCACGCATACCTTCTACCGGATTGAAAGGACCGGGGAATATCCGCACAACCATAGAATATGATATTCGTACGGGGCAGTATCTGGTTTGTACACGTATAGGTGATAAGCTTATAGGTAC
>CAZSWS010000026.1:0-31136 GCA_964610765.1 uncultured Parabacteroides sp. | reverse complement strand
AAAACACAGAACCCTTCATTGCCTGAACGTTCCAGAAACCGAACGTTTTTTCATTTTGATGAAAATGTACAACTCAACTTACAGGCTACCGTAGGAACCAAAGTGAATTTTGGTATGAACTACAATACAGAGTCGATGTTTGACTTTGACCAAAAGCAACTCAACTTATCTTATACCGGTGATGAAGATGAAATAATTAAAAGTATTCAGGCAGGAAATGTTAGTATGACTACGGGTAACTCGCTTATCCGTGGAGGAGCTGCGCTTTTTGGGCTAAAAAGTGAATTGCAGTTTGGGAAGCTCCGTATCCATACATTGTTTGCACAACAGAATTCGGAATCCCGTACCGTTAGTTCTAAAGGCGGAGCACAAACACGAAGCTTTGAAATTCCGATTGATGAATACGATGAAAACAGACACTTTTTCTTGTCTTACTATTTTCGCGACCAGTATGACGAAGCGATGAGTCGGTTGCCATACATCAAGTCACCCGTTTCTATTACGCGGTTAGAAGTATGGGTGACGAATAGGCGGGGTGATTATAGTCAATCACGTAACATCGTTGCCTTTTCCGATTTAGGAGAGGGTAATCCTGACCGGATAAATAATAAAGACCTTATAATGTCGCAAGGTGGTCAGGCTACGCCACGAAATCATTCAAACAATCTATATGAACTGCTGCAAACGACTTTTCAGGATGCCCGCGATATTGATCGGGTGACACAGACTTTAGAAGGTTTAGAAGGTTCTAGCGACTATGAAAAAATAGAAAGTGCTCGTTTGTTAAGTCCGGCGGAGTACACCTACGACCGCAATCTGGGATATATTTCACTTCGCGGTCAACTGATGCCGGATGAGGTATTGGCTGTAGCTTTTGAATATACGATGGGGAGTGAAACATTTCAAGTGGGTGAGTTCTCTACAGACAATCGTTCAGTAGCAGACAGTATATCTGGAGGAAGCAATAATATGGATGCCCGGAAAAGTTTGTTTGTCAAGTTGCTCAAAGGGACAAATATGTCTCCGGTCATGCCTTTTTGGGATTTGATGATGAAGAATATCTATTCACTGAATGCTTATGCGGTGCAAAAAGATAAATTCAGAATGGATGTATTGTATCAAGGCGATTCGACCGGGACTTATCTGAACTATCTGCCTGAAGGAACAGCTCAAAATCAACTATTGTTACGTATGATGAACCTGGATAACCTGGACTCAAAGAATGAACCCTATCCGGATGGATTTTTTGACTTTATAGAAGGGCGCACCATTCAGTCAGAGACAGGGCAAATCATTTTTCCGGTTGTTGAACCTTTTGGTTCACATTTGGCAAAGAAAATAGGAAATTCGAGTATCGCAGAAAAATACGTTTTCCAAGAGTTATATGATTCTACACTTACCTATGCCCGGCAAGTGGCTGAAAAAAATAAGTTCCTGTTACGAGGAGAGTATATGGCTTCTTCGGCTGCTGAAATACAGTTGGGCGCAACCAATGTAGCTCGAGGATCAGTGATGGTTAAGTCGGGTGGACAAGTGTTGACAGAGAATGTAGACTACTCGGTCGATTGTATGTCTGGTGTCGTGACCATTCTCAATGACAACCTTATTTCTACCGGTGCAAATATTGATGTTACGCTTGAGGGGCAGTCATTGTTTAATATGCAGCGAAAAACGATGTTTGGACTGGATTTGAATTATCAGTTTACTCCTCAATTGAATGTAGGAGCCACCGTAATGCATCTGTCTGAGATGCCCCTAACAACCAAGACAACCTTTGGCGATGAATCTGTCCGGAACACCCTATGGGGTATGAATCTTTCATATAAGGCACAAAGTCAGTGGTTGACAAACATGTTAGACCGTCTGCCATTATTAGAACTTACACAGCCTAGCCAGATTTCCTTTGATGCAGAATTTGCTCAATTAATTGCCGGACATTATAAGGACGAGCAGCACGGAGACTTTTCGTATATGGACGATTTTGAGTCGGTACAGAGTGGATACGATTTGCTAAATCCTTATCCATGGCAAATATCCAGTGTTCCGTACGACGATGGACCTAATCCGCTTTTCCCACATGCTAACAAAGTGAATCATATAGACTATGGCAAATCCCGTTCGTTGCTGGCATGGTATTATGTGGATGGATTATTCACTCGTAAGAACTCTTCCATACGCCCCAAGTATTTGACTGCCGATTCTATTTCAAATCATTATGTGCGTGCGATCAAATTTGAAGAATTATTTCCTAATCGTGACCAGGCATACAATGAATCGAACTATTTACAAGTGCTGAATGTGGCTTATTATCCCAAAGAACGAGGTCCTTATAACTTGGATGCCGACAAGATGAATGCCGACTTTACCTTGCAAGAGCCGGAAAAACGATTTGGAGGGATGATGCGTAAAATGGATCAAAGTGATTTTGAAGCAGCTAATATTGAATATATTGAGTTTTGGTTGTTAGATCCTTATATCTATAATAATAATCATGAGGGGGGCGATTTGTTTTTCAATTTGGGAGATATATCGGAGGATATATTGAAAGATGAAAAGAAGTTTTTTGAAAATGGCTTACCGGTAGATGGTTCTATGCATGATGTAGATACCACCGTATGGGGTAAAGTGCCTAAACGACAAAGCACAGTCTATGCTTTTGACAATTCGGAAGGTGCTCGTAAGTTGCAAGATGTGGGGCTCAACGGACTTTCGTCAGAAGAAGAAAAAACTTTTCCGACCTATGCCGACTATTTAGAAAAACTACAAGCAAAACTGTCTCCGGCAACTCTTTCACACATGGAAGAAGACCCCTTGAAAATATCTCCTTTTCATAACCCATCGGGCGATAAGTTTCACTACTTCAGAGGGAGCGTACTGGACCGTATGGAGATGAGTATTTTAGATCGATATAAACGATACAATGGGACTGAAGGAAATTCAACAGCCGTAGAAGATTCGGACGAGAGCTACCGAACATCTGCCAAAACATTGCCTGATGTAGAGGATTTGAACCAAGACAATACGCTGAATGAAGCGGAACGCTATTTTGAATACCGTGTGTCGCTCCGACCGGAAGACTTGCAGGAGGTGGGAAGAAACCATATCATGAATATACGGAAGGCACGAGTAAGGTTGGAAAATGGTGATACGACCAGTGTCACTTGGTATCAATTTAAAGTACCTGTTCGTAAGCCTATACGGTCTGTTGGAGGCATACGTGACTTCAAGACGATTCGTTATTTGCGTATGTATCTGACTAATTTCAAGGAAGAAGCTGTTCTGCGCTTTGGTGCCTTCAAACTGGTACGCGGTGATTGGAGAAGTTATACGAAGAATTTGCAACAAAACCCGGCTATTCCACCAAGTCCGGCTACCATTGAAGTTTCTTCTGTGAATATAGAGGAAGATGGCGACCGAAGACCGGTAAATTATGTGCTTCCCCCTGGAGTGAGTCGAATACTTGACCCTAGTCAACCTCAATTGCGACAACAGAATGAGCAGGCAATGTCAATCAAAGTGACAGACTTGGGAGCAGGAGATGCAAGAGCAGTCTATAAAAACACCTCGTATGACCTTCGCCGCTTTAAGCGTCTGGAGATGTTCGTGCATGCAGAAAGTTTATTGGAAAATGTGACTGATTTAGGTAATGGAGAGCTATCTGTCTTTATACGTATGGGGTCAGATTATAGTAATAACTATTACGAATATGAAGTGCCGCTTCAGTTGACTCCTCCCGGTCGGTATGCTGAAACCTCGACTGATATGCGGCAGGTCTGGCCGGAAGATAATAGAGTGGATTTTGCGATTGAGACACTTACAAACTTAAAGCTAGAGCGGAACAGGTTAAGAAGGCAAGGAGATAATTCGGTCAGTTTTCATACGGTTTATTCGACCAATGACCCTCATAAGCCGCTGAATAAAATCAGTGTGATTGGTAATCCCAGCTTTTCAGATATAAAGGTGATTATGATTGGGGCGCGCAACAATAGCAGCGACCCTAAAAGTGGAGAAATATGGGTCAATGAATTGCGATTGACAGACTTTGACGACGAAGGAGGGTGGGCAGCAAATGCAAATCTAAATGTGCAACTGTCAGACCTGGCATCGGTCAATTTATCCGGGCATATTGAAACAGCCGGCTTTGGGTCGTTAGACCAGTCAATAGGTGAAAGGCGTATAGACGACTTTAAGCAATACAGTGTAGCTGCGAATATCGAACTGGGTAAGTTTTTTCCTGAAAAAGCACAAGTGAGTATTCCACTCTATTATGCGTATTCAAAAGAAACGACTACACCCAAGTACAATCCGTTGGATAAAGACATCAAGATGTCTGATGCGTTGCATACCGCTGTTAACCGAATTGAGCGTGATTCGATAGAAAAACATGCGATTGATCGGGTTACGACCAAAAGCTTTGCTTTAAACAATGTGAAGGTGGGTATTAAGAGCAAAACGCCGATGCCCTATGACCCGAATAATTTTTCTTTCAGCTATTCTTTCAGTGAAAATAAAAAGATGAATCCGGAAACAGAATATGAAACATCCAAAGACTGGAGAAATAGTTTTACATATTCTTATTCACCTTATGTGAAACCATTTTCACCTTTTGCCAAAATGAAGAAAGAAGGAGCTGGTACGCTTTATTTTAAGCAGTTTTCAGTCAATTATTTGCCGAGTAATATAACATTCCAATCGTCTATGTTGCGTAATTATTACGAGATTCAATTGCGTGATTTGAGTATGCATAATCGAGGAGAGAAGATTCCGGTTTCTTTCAGTCAAAACTGGACTTGGGATCGGGCATTTAGTATCACATGGAATCTTTTCCCCAACTTGATGCTTTCATTACAAGCCGGCACAAATTCACGGATTGAAGAACCTCATGTACAAGTGAATAAAAAACTGAATCCGGACCAATATCAGGTGTGGAAAGACTCGGTAAAGCAAAGTATTCGTGATTTAGGCAGACCCATGCTGTACGACCAAACCTTTAATGCTACTTATACATTTCCGTTTCAATCTATTCCGGTACTCAATTGGGTGACAGGTTCGGCTTCCTATAATGCGGTGTATAATTGGGAGCGTGGAGCGATGTTGAGAGCTGATAATACTTCCGTTGATACACATATTGGGAATGTGATAACGAACCAGCGGAATATAGATATACAAGGTAATTTCAACTTGTTGCAGCTGTATAATAAAAACGGTTACTTGAGAGAGCTCAATCAGCGGTTTGCTTCCGGTTCGCAAGACCGACAGCCGGATAACAGGCGCGTATCACTACCCAAAAAGCTGGAGAAAGAAGTGCAGCTGAGTAAAGATGAAAACACATTGTTTGTACATCATTTAGAAACGAAAGATTTAAGGGTTGAGGCACGTACGGAAGATGGACGTTTATATAAAGACTTTGCCTACAAAACGGATGGCGTCTCACGTATACTCATTACGACCAAAGATTCGGTCAAGTTGCAACTAACTCTGCGAGTAAATCCGCCTAAAGAAGATACTTTCTTTCGCAAACTGAAAGATTATTCACTCCGGTTTTTGATGATGGCACGTAGGTTGAATATCCAGTATAAACTATCTGATGGAATGGTTGTGCCCGGATTTCGTCCGGAAATTGGCAACTGGATAGGACAAGGCTCTACACCGTTTGGTAAGGCACCGGGCTTTGCATTTGCTTTTGGGGCAGTCAATCGCCATTTTATTGACGATTCGAAAGAGAAAGATTGGTTGGTGGTGAATGAGTATAATATTAATCCTGCCATGATGAATCGCTCTAAAACATTTTCGGCACGAATGAACTTAGAACCATTTACGGGGTTGAAAATTGATTTACATGCTAATCGGGTAGATACCAGAAACAGAGATGTTTATTATATGTATGAGCATACACAAGATAAATTAGGAGGGTCGTTTCTGCAAACTACGGTAGCTCTTTCTTCTGCTTTCAAAAGTTCCGGAAAGGTAAAGAATGGATATAAGTCATCTACCTTTAGTCGCTTCTTGGCTAATAGAGAGCAAATAGCAGAAAGAATACGTAATCAATATAAGGGAATGCACTATTCACATCAGGGTTTTGTGGGTGAAACAGCCTTGGGTGGGAAACCTTTCCAGCCGTTGAATGGAGATGTTGATATAAATTCAGCGGATGTGTTAATCCCGGCTTTTCTGGCTGCTTATACAGGTAAAGATGCGGGTGGTATTGCACTTACATCGTTCCCTTCTCTTTCGTCTATACTGCCCAATTGGCGCATTACGTATGAAGGACTCAATAATATTCCGTTCATAAAAAAGTATTTTAAGAATTTCTTATTGACCCATGCTTATACTTGTACTTACCGGGTGGGCTCTTTTTCTTCGTTTAGCAACTGGGTGCCTGTGATGGAAGAACAGGATGGCTTAGGGTTTATCAGGGATGTACTGAGCGGGAATCCGATTCCTTCTTCTCCTTTTGAAGTTTCTTCGGTGAGTTTAAATGAAGCATTTGCTCCGTTGTTCGGTATGGATGCAACGTTGCATAATAATGTGACCGGCACGTTGAAGTTTCAGAAAATGAGGACGTTGAATTTGAATATATCTTCTGTGCAGCTGGTAGAAGCCTTGTCAGATGAATTTGTTATAGGCATAGGTTATCAATTTGCCGAGTTTAATAAGTTCTTAAAAAGACGGAAAAAAGGAGACTTCAATAACGATTTAACCATTCGTATTGATTATTCACACCGAAAGACACAATCGTTGATTCGTCGAATAAATGAAAATTACACACAGGCAACGAGTGGGAATATTGCTCAAACAATTCAGTTTTCAGCCGATTATGCTTTGAGTAGAACGCTAACTGTACGTGCATTCTATGATATGCAGGTCAATAAACCCTTAATATCCAGTAGTGCCTATCCTACGACCAATTCAAATTATGGAATTAGTATGCGTGTATCGCTGATGCAGTAGATTCAGACTTTCCAGGTAGAATGGTTTTTCAGCTCCGCTTCAAGAAGCTTCTCGTTTCCTCCTGTGAGCTTGTTGACTAAGGCGTGAAAATCCGCTGAGTGATTGGGATGTACTATATGACTGAGCTCATGGAGGATGACGAAATTAATCAGATGTTCGGGTAGCAGCATCAGTGAAGCTGATAAGGATAGTGTACCTGACGAACTGTAACTTCCCCACCGGGAGGTCGTATTCCCAATGCGTACTCGTTTATATGAAAGCCCGGTTGCTTTAGCGAGCTCTTGCAATCTTCCCGGTAAGAAACGACTCCCTGCATGTTTTAATATTAAAGCGACTGCATGCCGCAATCTTCGTTGTTGCTTTGGGTCGTCAAAGTCAGTATCGGCAGGACAGACAATACGGTAGTTCGTATCGTCAGTTTGCTGTATGAAAAATGCTTCTTTATCTCCGCTTAATAGATGTATTACGAAATTCAGCCCTTCAATCTTACTGGAGAAATCTATTCGGATTGGTGCTTTCTTCTTCCTTTTTTCAATAGCTGACAAGATGCGTTGTCTGTTGTCAGTCAGAAAACGAATCATTTTATCTGTGGACGCTCCTAGAGGCATCTTAGCGATTACTTGGTCTGCACTTACACTAATCGAATAGTTTTTGATGCGTTTATTCGTCCTGAGAAAATATTCGCCAATGACTGCATCATGCATCTTAATATCTTTGCCGCTTTTACTCATAGCCCAGGTCAAACTCCTGCATCACAGCCGGAACACCTTCGCTCATCCAGCGAGGCATCGGTTTGCCTTGAAGATAGTGTTCGAAAAACTGGAACATACGTGTTTGAAAGTCTACCCGGTTAGCCATTCGCATGGGCCAATGTATTTCGCCGGTATAGTTTAAGAGCCAAGCCGGTTTTTGAAGGCGTTTCAGGGCAATAAAGTATTCGATTCCTTGATACCAAGGCACATGTCCATCTTGGTCATTATGCATAATTAATATAGGAGTATTGACCTTATCCATGGTGAAAAGAGGTGAGTTTTCCATATAAACCAATGGCTTCTCCCAAGGAGAGGCTCCCAGACGACTTTGTGTATGCTCATATTGGAACGAACGGTTTAGTCCGCTTCCCCAACGAATACCACCATAGGCGCTAAACATATTGACAACTGGTGCACCTGACTCAATGCAGGCAAACAAGTCAGTACGCGTAGCTAGATAAGCCACTTGGTATCCTCCCCAGCTATGTCCTTGCGCTCCGATGCGTTTGGTATCTACATATCCTCTTTTTAGTACCTCTGCAATGCCGGCCATTACGCAGTTATAACTGCTTTCTCCGGGATAACCGTCTTTGAAACGCACGTCAGGGTTGAAGATGATGTAGTCATGACTGTTGTATAGATGATAGTCAATGGTAGAGCGTCCGGGGTTTGGCATGTGATAACTATGCAGTGTTTCGGAGTTGCGCTCGTAAAAGTTAACGATCATCGGATATTTACGGTTCGGGTCAAAATTATCCGGTTTGTAGATAACTCCCTCCAAGCTATCTCCGTCTAATGAAACAAACGAGATAAGCTCTGTCGTTCCCCACTTGAATGATTTTTGCTGTTCGCCAACATTCGTGAGTTTCTGAGGCTTTTTGAAGCGTAAATCTGTATAGTGAATCTCCGGGAAATCTCGGTAAGTTTCTTTGGTAAATAAGACTTGGTCTGTATTCTTAGCTTTGCTGGGAGTGGAAAGCTTGAAGTTTCCAGAAAGGAGGTGTTGCGGTTGTTTGCCTGAATCTAAACGGTAGTAGCCATTTCCTTTACTTTTCTCATCAAAAGTGAACAGCCATTGAGGGGCATCTTTATCAATGAACTTCTCTTCATTATCTAGTCGCAAACGTCTGTAAGTTAGTTTGTTTTCTCGTCCATTCCGGGTGAGGCGCAAAGGTTCTTGCTTATTTTCCGGATCGAAAGCCCATATATCATATCGGTCGTATATCCACAATTGCTCATCATTTTCAGTCCATCCCGCCATGCCGTAACTTGAAGGATAGTTCGGAACGTCATTTTCCTCGTCATAAGCGATGAACGTTTCCGGGGATGAAAGTTGATATGTTTTTTTTGAATCAATGGCATAACAATACCATGAACTGTCTAGTTCGGCATAGCCATACAGATATTTACCCGTAGGTGAAACACTTAAGTTGATATACTTACCTTCTAATAGGGGTGTTTTTTCTCCGGTTTCAATATCAATCAGTTGGTAGTCTTTGCGAACACGACCTTCCCACATGGAAGCTGTACCATAGGGTTTAGTCGTAGAAAGGAGTGCTACACGATTGTCTCCGTTTCGGGTTGAAGTAAAACCGGGTAGTTCTTCGGTAGCCAACTGAGTCACTTTTTGTGAAGGGAGTGAATAAACAGCGGAATAGGAGCGTTTCAATTCGTCCTTTTTCCGGTATTTCTGTACCGTATATTGTACGGGTTCATCCCAACTCCATACTTCTACATTCGGGTAATACTCATCTATGCGTGTGGTATCTTTTACTAAGGGGCGAGGTCTGGTCGAGAAATAGAGACGTTCTCCGCTATCGGAAAAACGAATTGAACCATGTTCACTCAATACCCAGTCGTAAGGTAAGCCTGTGTCTCCTCGTTCTATTAATTTTTTAGCCGGATATCCATTTTCTGAAATCCATAAAGAAAGAGCGGTGTCGGTAGAGTCTTTATGTTCAGCATATAGGAAAGCCAATTTAGTCCCTTTTTCATCAAAAGTAATAGAAGAATAGACTCCTTTTCCTTGATGAATGTTTTTAGCATTTGCCGGATCATTCGTCACGAGGTATAATCCGGCTTCAAAAGAGAGTGTGTCTCCTTTGGATACAAAATAGAATGCATCCCCTTTACGAGCAAAACTATAGGCTGAAACAGCCGGGTATTGTGATGACTTGCTTTTGCTTATATCATGTAGGTGGAGAATTGAGTCTTTTTTACCCCCTCTTTGGTAAGACAAGAAGTCATTAAATGAAGAGAGCCGGTATGATTTCAGAGAATCTACTTTCAGTAGGGTATCTTTATTAGCAAATACGAATAGTTCATCTTTTGGATACTTATCCTTTTTCTCATTCTTTCGTTTCAACGAATCAATAACGGTTTGTGTCGGTTTGCGTGTATATAAGAAATAGTTCGATGAAGGGAAGAAGTACATATCACCAGCTTGTGTGAAAGAGGCTGTTTTTTTTCCTTTTTCGTATAGTTGAATATTTGCATCTCCTGTCCAGGGGGCTGTTTTGATAGCTACCCATTGACCATCGTTTGATAGTTTACTACCTGAAATGCTTGTCCAATATTCCAAGTCATGGATGGTCATCGCACGTTTTTTTTCTTGTGAAAAAGAAAGGAGAGTAAAAGAGAGTAGAAAAATAGATAATAAGATGTTTTTTGTTGTCATGGCTCCATGTTTTTCACAAAAGTAGCAATCCGTTTTAGATATTTAAAATAAAATGCATGCCTCATTTAGATAAAATGACAAAATTAACATCCAATCTAGCCCGAAAGAACTGTTTGATATAGGTGTATTTACATGTTTTTATGTATGTTTGTGACAAATCAACAAATTCACAACATCTATGAAGAAAACTTTTTTAGCTATTAGTATGGTGGTATTATTAAATGCTTGTGGTGGAAGCTCACAAGAGGGCGCAGAGTCCAATCCATTTTTCACAACGTATGAAACACCATTTGGTGTGCCTCCGTTTGATAAAATTCAAATGGAACATTACAAACCGGCCTATCTACAGGGAATGGAAGAAGAGGCTGCTGAAATTGAACAAATAGTAAACAATCAGGAAGAGCCAACATTTGAGAATACGATTGTCGCTCTAGATCAATCAGGAATGCTGTTGAGGAAAGTAAGCTATGTGTTTAGTGGGCAAAACAGTGCAAATACTAACGATGAGATGCAAGCTCTAAGCAGAGAGTTATCTCCTTTGCTTTCAGCACACAGTGATAATATTCGGTTAAATCCGGAATTGTTCAAACGCGTAAAGACGGTATATGAAAATCGTGAAAGTTTAGGTTTGGACAAAGAGCAGGCTAAACTATTGGAAGAAACCTATAAGAGCTTCGTGAATGGAGGTGCTAACCTTGATGAAGAAAAGCAAGCTGTTTTGCGCGAATTAAATGCAGAAATAGCCATGCTGCAAATTACGTTTGGTCAAAACATGTTGCAAGAAACGAATGCTTATCAACTCGTAATAGAAAATGAAGAAGATTTATCAGGACTGTCTGATGCGCTGATTAGCAATGCTAAAAAAGCTGCTTCAGCAGCAGGATTGGAGGGGAAATGGGTGTTTACACTACACAACCCCAGTGTGATGCCCTTTTTACAGCAAGCGGACAATCGTGCTTTGCGTGAGCAAATATTCAATGCGTATATCAACCGTGGTAATAATGACAATGAAGCTGATAATAAAGAAGTGGTTAAGAACTTGGTATCTGCACGTTTAAAGAAAGCACGTTTGATGGGATACGAGGACTACGCTTCGTTTATCTTGGAAGAACGCATGTCGAAGAATGCGGCGAATGTATATAATTTGTTAGATGAATTATGGACACCGGCTTTGGTGAAAGCCAAAGAAGAACTGGCGGATATTCAAGCTGAAATAGCGAAAGAAGGAAATAGCTTTGAAGCGGAAGGTTGGGACTGGCGTTATTATTTCGAGAAAGCAAAAGCGGCTAAATTTAATTTAGATGAAAATGAACTACGTCCTTATCTGAAATTGGAAAACGTACAACAAGGGGCTTTCTATGTGGCCAACAAGCTGTATGGAATAACCTTTACGCCGATTAAAAACATTCCTTTACCTCATCCGGAGGCTGTAGCTTTTGAATGTAAAGACGCTGACGGAACGCATTTAGGCGTTATTTATTTCGACTATTTCCCTCGTGCCAGCAAAAAAGGTGGCGCTTGGTGCGGACAGTATCGTCCACAAATGTATGTCGATGGTAAACGCCAGGGACCGGTCGTAACGATTGTATGTAATTTCTCTCAACCCGTAGAAGGAAAGCCTGCTTTGTTGAGTGCTGACGAAGCCAATACCTTGTTCCATGAGTTTGGTCATGGTCTGCATAACCTGTTTAGAGATGTTCATTACTTTGGCATCAGTGGTGTACCTCGCGATTTTGTAGAATTACCTTCGCAAGTAATGGAACACTGGGTCTTTGAACCGGAAGTGTTGAAAGAATATGCTAAGCATTATGAAACCGGCGAAACAATACCTACTGAATTGATTGAGAAACTAGATAAGAGTGGTAAATACGGACAAGGTTTTGTTACGACTGAATATTTGGCTGCTTCGCTATTAGATATGGATTATCATGTGTTGAAAGATGTTCCGGCTAATCTGGAGGTGATGAAGTTTGAAAACGAGACATTAGGAAAACGTGGCTTGTTGAAACAGATCCCGGCTCGCTATCGCACAACATACTTCAACCATACCATGGGTGGAGGTTATACCGCAGGCTATTACAGCTATATTTGGGCTGAAGTGTTAGACTCGGATGCTTTCCAAGCTTTTGTAGAAACAGGAGATTTATTCAATCAAGATTTGTCCGGTAAATTCCGCAAATTTGTACTTACCCCCGGAGGTATTGACGATGCAATGCAGATGTATGTGAACTTCCGTGGTAAAGAACCCGGAACTGATGCTTTGCTAAAGAATCGCGGTCTGAAATAAGCCGTATCCCTATAACTTAGGAATAAGCAAATGCCGAAGCTACAAGATAGTTTCGGCATTTTCTGTTTATATTTACCCAATGAAACAGTCTGAGCAAGATAGAAAAGGGAATCCCATGTCTCGGGGGGTGTTATATCTCATGGCTATAACCGCCTGTATGGTGGTGGCTAACAACTATTATAATCAACCTTTGTTGGGCGATATTGCTCGCGAGTTTAAAATCTCTGAATCACTGGCTAATAAGGTGGCTACCTTAACTATATTGGGGTATGCAGTTGGGCTGTTTTTATTGGTTCCGTTAGGTGATAAGTTTCGCAAAAAGAAACTGATTGTCTATGATTTTGCAGTGATTATTGCCTCTTTATTAGTCTTTGGTTTTTCTACCCATATATATACGATGCTGGCTGCTAGTTTTATGATTGGCTTAAGTTCGGTCGTGCCCCAGATGCTGGTTCCACTGGCTGCACAGCTGTCTTTACCTGAAGAAAGAAGTAAGAATATTGGCATCGTAATGACCGGATTGCTTACGGGTATCTTGGCTTCACGAGCCATTAGTGGGGTGATGGGTGAGTATTTCGGCTGGCGAATCATGTTTTATGTGGCTGCCGGTCTGATGTTGCTAATAGCTTTGTTGAATGTGTTCTTTTTGCCGGATGTGCTTCCTACTTTTAAAGGTTCGTATAAGGCATTGATGAGGTCGCTGGTCAAGCTCATTCGGAAACGTCCCGATTTGCGCAGTGCCTCGTTGAGGGGAGGGTTGAGTCTGGCTTCTTTTCAGGTGTTTTGGACGACGCTCATCTTCCATTTGGAGCGTCCGCCGTTTGAAGCCGGTAGTGATGTGGCCGGGTTGCTGGGCTTGGTCGGTATCAGTGGAGCATTAGCCGCTGCCTATGTGGGTAGGGTGGTTGACCGGATGAACAAAAAGACATTGTTAATTATCTCTACCCTCTTGATGCTTTTAGCGTGGTTCTTCTTTGGTGTATGGGGATTGAGTTATGTAGGGATAATTATCGGAATCTTTGTGTTAGATGTGGGTTTGCAAGCTATCCATATAACGAATCAAAGTATTATCTTCTCGCGAGATACACATGCTACCAATCGGGTAAATACGGTGTATATGACCGCCTACTTCTTGGGTGGATCGCTAGGGGCTTACGTAGCCGGCAAACTCTGGGAATATTATGCCTGGGGTGGAGTAGTCGTCTCCGGTGCTTTCTTCGTATGCTTATTATTGCTTTTCTTGTTTATTCCTGAACACGGTTCTTCTTCCTCCGATTAGTCCTTTTTAGGTTCTATCCTATTTCTGTGTGGATCAATTGTCTACATCCTGATTTCTTGTGTTATTTAGTTGGTATATAAAGTTGTATGTGCTGCTTCTTGCCGAATCCAACTACCCTTTTCCCTATTTCAACCGTGTCATTTTTTAAAATCTCCCTATTCAACTAATCGAAAGAATAGACCCAACTAATGTTTTAACCTTCGTCAAAAGAGCTTTTGAGCCTCGTCGGAAGCTCTTTCGACGAGTGTAAGAAGAGCTTTTAACGTTCGTTGAAAGCTTAAATGCCCCTACCGAAACACATAAATAACCGAGCTAAAACAATCAAAACCCTCCCCCTTCGCCTTCATTCCGCACTCCGATGCGTGGCAGTCATTCATAGCTGGTCTGATGTTCCCCCCTTGTAGTCACCTAGTCATTCCGCACTCCGATGCGGAATCGCATAAAAACAGGCGGCGATTGGAAAAGTTCTTCCTTTTCAACCGCCATATCCTGTTCCGCCATAACATAACAGACCGCTGTGTTCCTACATCGGGGCGCTGTGTGTCGATTCCAATTAGTTATAATAGTTCTTCCAGCTTTTCTCCGATGGCTTTTCCGCGTAGGTTGCGAGATAGGATTGTTCCGTCGGGACCAAAGAGCATAATGGTAGGTATTTCTTTAATGCTATATAGGTTGGTATGCTCTCTTTGCACATTGATTATTTGTGGCCATTCTACTTTATCTTCTTCAATAGCTTTTAGGGTTTTTTCATGAAAATCCCATACGGCAACACCAAGAATCTCAAAGTTTTTGTCTTTATACTTATGATAAATCTTCTTTAAATTAGGCACTTCTGCCCGGCAAGGGCCACACCAGCTAGCCCAAAAGTCAACTAGCACATACTTCCCTTTACCCACGTAGTCAGAAAGAGAAGCTTTGCTGCCGTCTGCATATTCAATGGTGAAGTCAATAAACGGTTTACCTTCTGAATTAAGTTCCGCGTGTTTATGTTGATAGACTATTGCTTGTATTCCTTTGTTTGCTGAGACAAAATCTCCGGCTTGTGCAATTAGTTTCTTTGCTTTTTCAGGAGAGGCAAATGCGATAAGCTGGTATAGTGCATAAACTCCAATAGGGTTGTCGTTATTTATAAATTCAGTCATATAAACACTGTCTTCCAAAGCAAAAAAGAAATTTCTAGTTTCAATAATCTTTTCAATATCATCTTCATCACGCGCTTTCGTAAACTCTTCAGCTTCTTTTTCTCGGATTACTCGTATTTTCTCGGTGATTTCTTTGAGCTTTTCATTCAGTGGGGTTCCGGTTGCAGCAGCGCCATCTCCTTTTAGGTCAAGTTTGATATGACCACTTTCCAGTACAAATGATTTTTGCAAAAGCCCTATGCCTAATTGAGCTATCGTAGCGGTATCAATCGTGCCTTCAAAACGAAATTTACCCTCTGCTACAACTGCACTATCAAGAGGGGGACAGCCTTTTTCTGCAATGTATAGGGTTTTTCCATTAAAAGTCGAGTCTATTACGACTCCTTCAAGAATATAGGAGTTCTTGGGTTTGTTTTCGCAAGAGAATAAAATAAGAACTCCTGCAAAGAGTGTGAGTAAGGATTTGATTTTCATGATATTATATTTTATATGGAACTTGTCGATTTATGAGAACAGTTTTTTGTTTAATACTCTTTTTTGTAAAAGACAGATTAGGTGTTGTTCTGTATAAAAACGAACTTAAAGATAAATAGAAAAAGAGTATCAAAGAGGAATGCTCTCAAATAAAGTAACTTAAAGTTTCGAAAAGTGCATGAAAAGAAAGAATTTTGCGGAAAATAAATGTTGATTCACGAGATTATTCGTATTTTCATCGCACGATGTTTTTCTATAAACATTATCCCTATCGTTAACTTTGTGTATACTTATGTATAGATTAAAAAAATAAATATTGTAGATTATGCTTTTCAACCCTTTTACGCTTAAAAAACCATTGGCTTTCTTGTTCTCCTTACTCTTGTTGTGTGCATGTGCTAAACCTTTAGAAATAGCCGATTTGCGTTGCGAGATGTTAGAAAATCCGTTAGGTATAGATAATACGACTCCTCATTTTAGTTGGAAGGTCGTGTCTGCTAAGGAGGCTTTTTATCCGGCTTCTTATCAACTGCTTGTCGCAACTGACCCTGCTTTATTGTCTGAGGAAAAGGCAGACTTATGGAATTCCGGGGAAGTAACATCCGGAGAATCGTCGTGGATTCAATATGATGGCGAGCCACTATCTGCAAACAGTTTAGCATATTGGAAAGTGCGGATATGGGATGAGCAGAAAGAAACCTCAGTATGGAGTTCGGTAGGATGTTTTTCGGTGGGTTTGCTGGATGCACAAGACTGGCAGGCAGCTTATATTGGGGCTGGCATTGCTGAAGGGGAGTCACAGTCGCCTTTGTTTAGAAAAACATTTAACTATTCAGGTGAAGCAGACAAAGTTCTGCTTCATGTCAACTCTTTAGGTTATCATGAGGTGTATGTAAATGGGAAGAAAGTAGGTGAGGATGTATTGACTCCGGCTGTTTCTCAGTTTGATAAGCGTTCACTTTCTAATACGTATGATGTAACTTCTAGCTTGAAGAAAGGGGAGAACGAATTGGTGCTTTGGTTAAGCAAAGGCTGGTATAGAAATGGACTGCCCGGTGTTATAGAAGGAGGACCATTTGTTCGTGCACAAATGGTGTCATATAAGGATGGCAAGTGGGAGAATACGTTAAAAACCGACGCAACTTGGTTGACTAGAGAGAGTGGCTACCAGACACCTAGCAACTGGCGACCACATCAGCTAGGAGGAGAAGTTGTCTATGCGGCGAATGTTTTGCCTGACTTAAAGAGCAATTCACTGAATAGTGTAGACTGGAATCAGGGCGTTGTAGCTGAAATTCCTACCCATGCGGTTTCACCTCAGATGACTGAGGGGAATCGAATCAAACAAACGATTCATCCGGTTTCTATTCAAGCATTGAATGACAGCACTTGGTTTGTCGATATGGGAACTAATCTGACGGGATGGACAGAGATTGCTTTTCCTCCACTCAATCCTCAGCAAAAAATAATCATTAGCTATTGTGATTTCTTGAATGAAGATGGTAGTTTTAGAGAAAATAATCAAATCCATGATGTATATGTTGCTTCCGGAAAAGGGAAGGAAGTGTTTAAAAATAAGTTTAATTACCATGCATTTCGATATATCCGACTAACCAATTTGAGGGAAAGCCTGAAACCAACAGATATATCAGCGCATTTGATACATACGAACTATGAAGGCGAATCGTCGTTTGAATGCTCAGATGCTGATTTGAATGCTATCCATGATATGGTACATTACACACTGCGCTGTATTTCTTTGGGTGGGTATATGGTTGATTGCCCACATTTAGAGCGCTTAGGTTATGGAGGTGATGGTAATGCTTCGACACTAGCAGGACAAACCATGTTTAATATGTCGCCTTTGTATATGAACTGGATGCAAGCTTGGGCTGACTGTATGCGTGAAGATGGAAGTATGCCTCATACAGCTCCCAATCCTTATTCAGCAGGAGGAGGACCATATTGGTGCGGCTTTATCATTACTGCCTCGTGGCAGACGTATGTCAATTATGGAGATGATCGTCTGTTAAAGCGTTTTTATCCCTTTATGCAACAATGGCTAGCATATGTTGAGGCGAATACAGTAGACGGACTGTTGAAGCAGTGGCCAAATACGGATTATCGGAACTGGTATTTAGGCGATTGGGCTACTCCTGAAGGGATTGATCAGACAGATGTTCGCTCGGTCGATTTAGTGAACAACTGCTATGTGACACAATGTTATGACACGATGGCTAAAATAGCCGCATTATTAGGGAAAGAAGAGGATAAACTAGTATACAATGAAAAATCAGTAACACTCAAAAAACATATCCATACAGAGTTTTATCGTGAAGAAGAAAAAGGATATGCAACCGGAACGCAAATAGACCTTGTCTATCCAATGCTGGTAGGGGCTACTCCGCAAGAATTGCTATCGGAAGTGAAACAGACTTTATATGCTGAGACGGAAGGACGATTTAAAGGACATCTGGCTACGGGATTGGTTGGTGTGCCCATTATCACACAATGGGTTACTGAAAATAGTGAGGCTGAACTGATGTACTCCATGCTAAAGAAACGTGCATATCCAGGATATTTGTATATGATCGATAACGGAGCTACTACTACATGGGAGCATTGGAATGGAGAGCGGAGTCATGTGCATAATTGTTATAATGGAATAGGGTCGTGGTTTTATCAGGCTTTAGCCGGAATACATCCGGATGAAGAGAATCCGGGTTATCGTCATATACTTCTTAAACCTCAACCGGTGAAAGGTGTAGAGTGGGTAAAAGCAGAAAAGGATACTCCTTATGGTGGCTTGTCAGTAGCATGGAATATAACGGATAGCCAGTTTGTGATGGATGTTACTATTCCAACTGGTACTACTGCTGCTATTACACTACCTGTTGAAGCACAAAGAGTGACTGTAAATGATGATGAAGTGGGGAGTGTAACCAGAGTAACTATTAAAAGTGGGACGTATAAAATTGTTTGTGATAGATAGAGATAAATAAACACAAGAAGTAGTAAATCAGATGATAAATAAAACTGTTTGTATTGCTCTAGTATTGGCTTTTTCACAAATGCTATTCAGCCAAAATAATAAAGATAGTGTGTCAGTTGATAGAAATATTGGTCTGGATGAGGTTGTTGTGACCGGTACCCGGTACAAAACAGATATTCGACATTTACCAATGACTATTTCTGTTGTTACTAGTGATCAGATTCGTAATAGATATGACCAATCGTTATTGCCCATTATCAATGAGCAAGTTCCCGGTATATTTATTACCTCCAGAGGTATATTAGGGTATGGGCTTTCGGGTGGAGGATCAGGTGCAATGAAAATACGTGGAGTAGGGGGTGATGGAACGACCGGAGTATTAGTGCTGATCGATGGGCAGCCGCAATATATGAGTTTGATGGGACACCCGGTAGCAGATGCTTATCAATCAATGCTGGCTGAACGTGTAGAGGTGCTTCGTGGTCCTGCGTCTGTCCTATATGGCTCGAATGCAATGGGTGGTGTGGTAAATATTGTTAGCCGTGAATTAAAGCGAGATTTAAGGCAAACAAATGTCCGTTTAGGTTATGGTTCATATAATACGCTAAATACGGAAGCTGTAAACAAATATCAGCATGGACGTTTTAGTAATGTGTTGACTGCATCTTATAACCGGACAGATGGGCATCGTGCAGATATGGGTTTTGAACAGATAAGCGGGTATACTCGGCTAGGTTATAAGCTGAATGATTACTGGAAACTATCAGGCGATATAAACATGACGCATTTTAATGCTTCTAATCCGGGAAAAACGACGGCAAGGTTATTGGATAATGATTCACATATCACACGAGGTGTTTCTTCAGTATCGGTGGAAAATAGTTATGCAACCACGTCTGGAGCTTTAAGACTATTCTATAATTGGGGAAGACACGAAATAAACGATGGATATGCACCAAACACTTCTCCAAAAGACTTTCATTATCATTCGAAAGATCAAATGATGGGTGTCTCTTGGAATCAGAGTGTTAGTTTGTTTGAAGGAAATCGTATGACCGGTGGAATCGATTTTTATCATTTTGGTGGTGAAGCCTGGAACTTATTTACGGATGGAGAACGCAAAGAAATCGTTGACAAAACACAAAATGAAGTAGCCGGATATATCACTATTAGGCAACGACTGCTTAACCGACTGACTGTAGATGCAGGAATACGCTTAGACCATCATTCGCAAACAGGTACGGAATGGATACCACAAGGTGGAATCTCCTTGCAACTGCCTCGGGATGCAGAACTTCGTGCGATGGTGAGCAAAGGTTTTCGAAATCCAACGATTAAGGATTTGTTCATGTTTAAAGTGAAAAATGAAGACTTAAAGCCTGAGAATATAATGAATTACGAGTTGTCATATTCTCAGCGTTTGTTGGATAATGCTTTATCGTATGGAGTCAATCTGTTTTTCGTGGATGGAAAAAATATTATCCAATTAGAAGACGGTCGTATATGGATGAATATTGATAAAATAAAAAACTGGGGAGTTGAAGCTACACTTAATTATCAGCTAAATACCGTTTGGGCTATTTCGGCTAATTATAGTTGGCTTCACATGAAGTATCCGGTGATAGCAGCTCCTGAACATAAACTATATGCTGGTGTGAACTTTATCAGAGGTAAGTGGCGTATGGATTCCGGTGTACAATACATCAAAGGACTGCATACTAACACGAAACCTGAAACTCAAAGAAAAGAAAACTTCGTTTTATGGAATGCCCAAGGAAGCTACCATGTCTGCCCATTCGCTACTCTCTTTTTTAAATTAGAAAATATATTAGCACAGCGTTATGAAATAAACGAAGGTTACCCCATGCCCCGAACCACATTCATGGCCGGAGTAACCCTCTCGTTCTAAGTTTATCCAACAATGTGGATGTGGCTTCTGCTATTGGCTGATTTGATGACTTGAATTTGTGTCGTTATTCGCTCTTTCATTTCTTCTACGTGAGAGATGACACCAATTTTACGTCCTTGTGTCTGTAAGTTTTCTAAGGCATCCATGGCAATGCTTAGGGTGTCGGCATCTAAGGATCCGAATCCTTCGTCAATAAAAAGGGATTCGATTTTCATTCGGTTGGAAGAGAGCGATGATAATCCAAGAGCAAGTGCTAAGGATACTAGGAATGATTCTCCTCCGGATAGAGAGTGGACAGAGCGAACTTCTCCGAGCTGATCGTTGTCAATCACTTGCAAAGCCAAACTGTTTGGTATCTTTTCCAGACTGTACCGTTTGCTTAGATTGCTAAGGTGGATATTGGCATAACTTAAGAGTATATCCAGTGTGTATCCTTGTGCAATAGTTTTAAACTTATTTCCGTTAGCTGACCCGAATAGTTCATTCAGCTTTGCCCAGTTTTCATGGTATTCTTTTTTCTTATCAACTTCCTGTTGATATTCTTTCATTAGCTCTACTCCTTTTTGATGAGCTAAGAGAGAAACGTTTATTTCATTTAGTCGCTTGGACAAGAATTCAGACTGATCTAAAATGCTAACGAGTTGTTGATGCAGCATTTCACTACTTTCTTCTGCTTGGGGTTTGTCCTCAGAAGCTTGGTGAGTTTGCAAGCGAATCTGTCGTTCACTAAGTGTTGCTTTTGCAGTCAGCTCTTCTTCTTTAATGGCAGTAAGACGCTTTTTTTCTTCATTAACCCATGTTCTTGGTTTTTCAATTAACTCTTTCAGCTCTGCAGTATCAATATGCAATGGGTTGTCTTTTACCCATTGGACGACAATAGAAGTGAGTGATGAGCAGCTATCTTTTGTTGTTTCAAAATCTTCTTTTAATTGAGCTATACTTCCGGCAAGAGTGGCTTTTTTGCTTTCTGTTACATCTTTTTGCTTACGTAGCTCTTCGTATTTGTTTGATAATGCAGTGCTTTGACTAGCAGTCAGCTTTTCAACTTCTTCAGTGCTTTTTCCTTCTAGTAACAATAGCCGTTTTTCTGTATGCTCTTTAAGTAGGGCTAATTGCGACTGATGTATCTCTAGCTTTTGAGTAATACTAGAGGTTAGCGTAGTTTTTGCTTTTTCTTCTCCTTGTAGCTTTACTTCTTCATTTTCTATATGTTTGGTTATCTCATCTATTTGATTTTTATGCTTGTTCCACTGTGCTGCTATTTCGTTTAATTCTTTTTGAAGTGTTCCGGCAGTAAGCTTTTCTTCCCAGAGAGGATATTCACTAAGTCCTGTTTTTAATTGTTTGAAATTTTCCTCGTATTGATTTTGAAAACTTTGTATATAGGTTTCAAACTCTGTGATGCTCTTTTGGGTGTGTTCAATGCTTTTTTGCACGCGTTCAGATTGCTCTCTGTTAGCCTTTTTTGCTTGCTCTAATGTTGCTTCGTTCAGCATTTGTTTTTGTTGATCCTGGTCTTTAAGCGGGTGGTGTGTGCTACCACAAACCGGACAAGGTTCGCCAACATGTAGTTGGCTTCGCAGATTGAGTACTTCAGTAGGTAGTAGTGCATTCAGCTGTTCGAACTCTTTTTGGATTTGCTCTAGTTCTGTCGTATATGTTTTTAAGAGCGACAAGGAAGCCTGCAGGCTTTTCTTTGCAGTTGTTTGGCTGTTTCTATTAGTAGTAATGTTTTTAATTAGGCTATCAATTATTTCCATACGAGAGATAATAGGCTGATAGCTTGCATTGTTCGTAAACCATTTTATTAGAGACTCTTTTGTCTCTGTGTTCTTCTTGAGAGACTTTATGATGACTTCAATCTCTTTGCCGGTTTGGGTGGACTGTAACTGTAAAGTTTGGATTTCCTTTTCTGCCTCCGTAATTTGTTGTTGTAAACTTCTGACCGTTATATCCAGTTCTTTGGCTTTATCTATATCCGGCTTTAGTTTTTCATGTTTGGCTATTGCTTCATCTAATGCTTTTTTTGTAGCGGTTAATGTCGGAGCTAACTCTTCTTGTTTTTTAGTAATAACGGATAAGCTTTTTTCTTTGTTTTCAATCTCTTTACCGGTTTTTTCCTGTTGAGAAATTTTATTAGACAGTTCAATGTATGAATCTCTTATTTCGAGTGAAGCGTCCAGCTTTTCCATATATTTATAATGGGAAGCTGCTGATTCTTTGTTTTTAATAGCTGTGTTGAGTGCTTCAGAAGCTTGTGCAACTTCTTGCTTGATTTGTTCTTCCTGTTTTAGCCATGTGAGTTTTTTGTTGATGGCTAACTCCTTACCTCGAAGTGGAAGGAGCTCATTCTCCTTCTCTTGTTTTTCTTGCTTGAAGCTATTTAATTCTTCTTCAGGAAGTAACCGGATGTCTTTGATGCGTTGTAAGATGATATCCAGCATGCTTTTAGCTTCTTGTGTCTTTTGATAAATTAGTATAGATATCTCAGAATACACTTCAGTGCCGGTTAGCTTTTCCAAAAGCTCGGCTTTTTCATTCGAACGAGCTTTTAGAAAATTAGCAAAATCACCTTGTGCTAAGAGTACGGCTCGTGTAAACTGTTCAAAGGTAAGCCCTATCAGTTCGACGATACGGTTTAGAAGTTGACTCTTGGTTCCTTGTTCTTCACTTGCTTTCGAAAGGTTTTCTACTTTTAATGACGTAGCTTGCAAGCTGCCACTAGCTTTTCCGCGTGCACGCCTGACGCTCCAGCGGCTTCGATACTTGTCTCCATTCAGAGCGACGAAATCAACTTCGGCATAGCCTTCACCTGTTCCTCTTCGCAAGATGTTTCGACTGTCTTTCTGAGTGATAGTTTTGTCTTCCACATCTTGAATGTTAACACTTTCAGCCTTACTAAGTCGAGGAGCATTGTCAAACAAAGCCAGGCAGAGTGCATCTAGAATTGTGGATTTACCTGCTCCGGTTTGTCCGGTGATGGCAAATATACCGGCCGACTTAAGAGGGTCAGCTGTGAAGTCAATTTCAAAATCACCTTCCAATGAGGCTAAATTACTTCCTCTAATAGCTAATATTTTCATGGTTTTACCTCCTGCATAATGGATGAAAATAGGGTTTTCAGTTTGTCTGGCATCTCGCTGCCATAGATGTTGAAAAACACATCTTGCGCCATTTCCTGAGGGCTTAAAGCTTTGAGCTCTTCATATGTGATTTCTCTTGCATTCCGTTCTTTCTTGACCCAATGCCGAGTGGCGGTAGCTAAACGAACAGACTTGCCTTTCAACGCTTCTTCAATTTGATAGTATAAAGAAGGTTCAGGCTCTGTGAGGAGTACCTTTACTTCTAAGTATGGCGAATGGCTTGTGATAGGTCCGTCCTCTAGTGAGGCTATTTCTTCCAGTACATCGTTTAAGGGTTGAGGATCTTTTGGAATGCTGAGTAGCTGAGTCAATGGCTCAAAAGGGATTCGCTCAATTTTAAGAAGCGACTCTCCCGATAATTCAATTAAGTTAACCCCCTGTTTATAATGTTTTTCTGAAAAGGACATGGGTAGTGGACTGCCTGCATAGCGGATATGCTCTTTGCCGGATACGCGTTGCGACTTATGTAAATGCCCCAACGCTGTATAGACAACGTCTTTCTTGTCGAACATCTCCGGTGAGATAGCTTCTAAGCCGCCAATGATGGTGCGTTCTGACCGATCATCCTCAGATACTTCTGAGCCGGTAGCTTGTAGGTGACCCATAAATATGATGGGTTGATGGGGTGTCTTGTGTTTTTGTATCTCTTGATGTAAACTATCATAAAAAGCCATGACCCCTTGTCCATAGTTTCCCCTATCTGTATAATCTCCTTGTCTGAGATAGGGAACCGGGATGCACCAAGCCGCAATCTCTTCATTTTTATATAAGGGTACAAATAATCGTTGGAAGTCAATTTTACCGGTTGTTGTTCTTGGTATAAGTCCTGATATGTGAATGTTCATGTCTTCCAAGAGTGGCTTGGGAGCTTCTAAACGAGCAGCCGAGTCGTGGTTGCCGGCAATGATGATGATTTGTAAATGGGGGTTTTCAGTGGTTACTTCTCGAAGAAAGCGGTAGTAGATTTTTTGAGACTCGGCGGAGGGATTCGGACTGTCAAAAATATCGCCGGCTACAAGGAGAACATCTGCTTTTAGATCTCGAATCGTCTTTTTAAGCCAGTCAAAAAAAAACAAATGTTCTTCTTGGCGGTCAAAACCGAAAAATTGTTGCCCGATATGCCAATCGGCTGAATGAATAATTTTCATACGTTATTGTTTTATTTTTCTCCAAGGTCGTATGAATAGCTTTAGCTATCACATACACCTTTATACATAATCGCTCAATTGTAAACTCACATGATTTTTAATATCATAGTTTTGTGTGATTTAACAAAAATCATGTATCGTTTCATATTGCTGCTTCTTAACGTCTGTATAGGTATCCTTATAGTGAACTGCTCACTTCAGAGAGTATGTAATGCTACAAACTTACTAAATAATTAATTCTGCAGTGCGAGAGATTAAATAATCTCCAGATGTTCTTGCTATAGAAAATTGTTTTTTGCTTGATTACCATATCCCTTTACAGGAGGTGTATAGATTGTTCCCATTTTTTATTGTAATAGAGTTGAAGAGGAAAATAGTTGTAAGGGGAAGAGCATAGTTTAAAATCCTGTATCTTTGGTGTATGGATAAAGTAAAAAAACAAACACTAGATATTCATCCTGTTGACATAGAGAGTGGTTTGTCCTTGCCTTTTGCAGACGAAGGAATCAAAGCCGGTTTTCCGAGTCCGGCACAGGATTTCATGGATTTGGCTATCGACTTGAACAAAGAGTTGGTAAAGCATCCTTCTGCTACTTTTTATGGAAGGGTGAGAGGAGACAGTATGATTGATGCTGGGGTTAGTGACGGAGATATTTTGATAATCGACAAATCGTTAAACCCGCGAGATGGAGACATGGCGGTTTGCTTTATTGATGGAGAATTTACCCTTAAATATATTCGGATAGAGAGAAAGGTCGTATGGTTAATTCCTGCTAATGATACTTATCCATCCATTAAAGTAACAGAAGAAAATGATTTCCTGATATGGGGAGTGGTAACTTACTGTATTAAAAAAATGAAATGAATACTTATCGAATTACGAGTGTAGAGGATACACGTTTTGCCGATTTTCTATCAGTATATTCCGTGAGCTTCCCTATTTATGAACAGCGAACTAGTGAACAACACAAAAAAGCACTAGCTTCTTCTAACTATATAGTGCAATGCTATGAGCGTGAAGGTGCTTTTCTTGGCTTTGTCGTATACTGGATATTTGCCGATTATATTTATATTGAGCACTTGGCGATTCATCCGGAACAAAGAGGTAAGAATTTTGGGAGTCTGATTCTAAAACAATTTATAGCCCAACATAAACTTCGTGTTCTTCTGGAGATAGATCCATTAAATGATTGCAAATCAATCAAAAGATATGAGTTTTATAAGAAGATCGGATTTATTATGAATGAACATATACATACTCATCCGGCATACAGAGAGGGATATGAAGATCATGAATTGCTAGTGTTAACCACTCAAGAGAAAATAACGGAATATGAGTATAGTCGTTTTTATACAGACTTGAAATATGTCGTGATGGGGAAGGCATGACTTTGTGATGAAAAGAGCAGATAACTTATAATGATAGCATTAGCAGATTGTAATAATTTCTATGTTTCGTGTGAGCGGGTGTTTAACCCTTCATTGGAAAATCGGCCCGTAGTTGTGTTGAGCAACAACGATGGATGTGTTATATCCAGAAGTAATGAGGCAAAGGTATTGGGTATTAAAATGGGCGCTCCGTTCTTTCAAATTAAGGAACAAATAAAGAAACATCAGATAGCCGTCTACTCGACTAACTTTGCTTTGTATGGTGATATGTCAGCACGGGTGATGGCTATATTGGAAGAATTAGTGCCTTCTATGGAAAATTATTCGGTAGACGAGGCTTTTTTGCACCTATCAGGTGTGGGCTCGTTAGATGAATATGCTCGCTACATTGTAAGAACCATTAAGAAAAGCACGGGTATCCCAATTTCTTTGGGGGTGGCTCCCAGTAAAACATTGGCTAAAGTTGCTAATCATTTTGCCAAGAAATATAGAGGATATAATGAGGCTTGCCTGATTGATTCAGAGGAGAAACGGGTCAAGGCACTGAAACTGACACCTATAGGATCAGTTTGGGGTATCGGGCGTAATTACTCACGAAGGTTAGAGGATGCGGGTGTGATAACTGCGTATGATTTTACTCAGAAAACTCGTTCATGGGTGCGCAAGAAAATGTCGGTAATAGGTGAGCGTACATGGATGGAATTGCGAGGACTATCTTGTATCGGTGAGGATGATTTAAGTGCAGATAGAAAACAAATTTGCACATCTCGTAGTTTTGGCCAACCTATAACAAGCTATGAAAACCTGCTTGCTTCGATTGCTACTTTGTCATCGCAATGTGTGTATAAGTTGAGAAAACAGCAATCGAAGGCGAAAACTATTTATTTGTTTTTGCAGACTAGTCGTTTTAAACACGATGTGTATAAGCAGTCTAAACTGATTCCGTTGTCTTTTTATACTTCAGACCAAGGTGAAATAGTTAGCTATTGTAGAAAAGCACTTAATTCAATATACCTTGATGGATTAGAATATAAAAGAGCCGGAGTAGTGCTGTCAGATATTTTACCGGAGAAAGATGTATTGCAGGATTTATTTGATCCAATGAATCGGGAAAAACAGCGCTTATTAGGAAAGACATTGGATGAAATAGCCTTTAAGAATGGGAGAGAGGCTATTCAAATAGCGACTTTAGGCGAAGGCTATCGGTTTCATATAAAGCAAGAGCATCTATCCAAAAGATTTACAACAAATTTGAATGATATTATAGAAATTAAAATTTAGCATGGATAATAATAAACATTTGACGTATCAAGACATAAAAAAATCTGAAGAAATAAGGGCGTATATTCAACAGGCTGACATTTCACTGGCTGCTTTAGGGCTTACGGAGCATAGCTTTGCGCATGTGACTAAATGTGCCGAAGTTGCCGGGAAAATATTAACGGATTTAGGCTACAGTGACCGAAAAATAGAACTGGCTAAGATAGCGGCATTTATGCATGATATAGGAAATGTGGTCAACCGGGTTGATCATGCACAAAGTGGTGCCTTGATGGCATTTCGTATCTTGGATAAGATGGGGATGCCTTACGATGAAACAGCCATGATTGTTAATGCAATTGGTAATCATGATGAGGCTGCGGCGTATCCGGTTAATGCAATTGCTGCCGCTGTGATTTTAGCAGATAAAACAGATGTGCGTCGTAGTCGAGTAAGAGATAAAGAAACGATTAGCTCAGATATACATGACCGGGTAAATTATGCGGTTGAAAAAGCCGATTTGGTCTTGGATGAAGAAAAGGGAATTATGACGCTAAATTTAACGATTGATGAAAATATAAGTTCAGTAATGGATTATTTCGAAATATTTTTGCAGCGAATGTTGTTATGTCGTAAAGCGGCTAACTTCTTTGGACTTTCATTTAAACTGAATATAAACGGACGAATGCAAGGATAAAACTTCTATCCTTGCATTCGTCCGTTTATATCAGAAACCTTTTTTAAGGTTTTCGGGTGATGGTTTGTACATCGTAAACTAGCTGACCTTCGTCTGTTACCCCTTCTATGATAATTAAGTAATCATTGTCTGCATCAGCTGTGTAAAAGTCAAACGAGGCTTTTCCTTCTTCTGAAACAGCTAAAGTCGGATTCCAATAGATGGTCGTTCGCATGTCTGCTTCATTACGTCTTTTTTCCTCTTGAGTTTCATATTTGGGCGAATAGAACTCTTTTTTTGTTTGATAACCCAGTGGGGTTGTGTTTTTAATATTTAATGGAGGAGGCCTTTGAAAATCGAAGTCACCCCGTTTAGTCGTGATTAAAATAACCCCATTACCTCCTCTAATTCCAAATATGGCAGCTCCCGCATCTTTAATGACCTCGACTTCATCTATGTCTTCAACTATAATATAATTTAGGTCTTCAACATATCTAGGAATGTCATCAATTAAGACGAGTGGTTCTCCGCCACCGCGTATGCTAACACTGTTAGTGCCGGATACCATAACTCCGGCCATTCTTCTTAAAATATCAAAGACGCTTTGTGGGCGAAACTTTTCAATTTCCTCTAAGGTCATTCTCGTTCCGGAGATAGCAGAAGAGAAGGATGATTTTCCTCTAGTACTCCTCTTTTTGGCTGTAACGGTTACCTCATCTAAATAAATCATGCGTATTCCGTTGCGGTGGGTGAAGTGCTGATCAGCCTTTTTAATATAGCTTTCGAATGAGGAATCCTCTTGTTTATAAGAGAAAGGAAGGGTGAATTTGGCAGAGGGAAACACTTCTTTATCAAGCTGAAGTTCTGCACGGGCTCCATCTTTTGGAGTTCTTGCTTGAATAATAAAAATGGTGCTATCCGGTGCGTCAAAATCACTAAATAAGAATTTACCTTCACTATCTGTTTGTGTCTCTCCGAGTAATGGATAGTTCATCGAGAGAAGAGTAATAGGATAGCTATTAGCGTTTTTGGTCAGTAAAAGTCCTCCTTTGACTGAACCGCTGATTCTAGGTCCTATTTCAATCTGTGTTTCCGGTATAGAGTATTCAGCTTTTAATACTTTCTCTATATCGTATCGTCTCCATCCTTGTGTCATCATCAGCAAGTCCAGCTCGTTAGTTCTTTCATAGCTTTTTTCTTTGAAGTAGTATGCAGGAGATTCAATATATCCTTTAAGCTCAGAAGTAAGTAGCATGGAAGATAAGATATTGATGCTGGTGTCAGGCTGTATATCATGGCTATCTATGACCGATAGAGAAAGGTTGGCTTCAAGAGGGATGTCTTCTATATCGTTTAATTGTATTTCAGCATGTACTTTTTCTCGTTTCGCATACGTCGCTTTATTTGTTTTGAAAGATACTTTGGCGAGGTCGTTTTCGCTAATGTTAAAAATCAAGCGTTCACTTATTGGTTGTAAGTCCTCTTGTAATAATGAAAACTGAATGACTCCGGTAGGTAGTGTTTCTTTGGGAAGAATGGTGTATTCTTTAGAGAAGTCCCAAGGTATAACACCTAGAACTTGCCCTCTCGATTGAATAAGTATCATTAAGGGACTTGATGTAGGGAAGTTTGTTGATGTATTTACCTTAATAAATAAGCGTTCTCTGTTCCATATAGTTTCTAATGAAGCTGTATGGGTACTAGCGACAGGTAGTTCAAATTGTTTTTCAACAGATTGATTGTTTTTACAAATGATTGTATATTTTTTGTCTTCTGTGGGGATATGACTGAAATACCCCATGCCTAGGTGAACAGAATTGGTTGTTAGTAGTGTATCTCCTTGCTCATCCATTAATATAAGAGAAATGTCTTCTCCATACCCTTTGGAATTGACGGCTTTGAAAGCAATTCTGCTTAAAACCCCTGTAGGAAGGTTTCCGCCTTCCGGATGGAATGTAACATCGAAGTCATTGGGTGGTGTAACAGGAATATATTCTTTGTGAAATTTTCCGGAGTAATCAAACTCAACATATATAATGTCTTTGTTCCCTTTTTTTGCATTAATGGAGTATCTGACCTTTTGTTCTTCATTTAACTTCATGATCTTCACCTCTCCTTTCTCATCTCTGACTCTAACTTCCTCAGGTGTGATGAGCTCATCATTTTTGTTATCTAAAAACTGAAGTTCTACAATAACTTTATTGTTATTGTCGGTATAGTCAATAGAACTTTTGATATGATATAAAGCGGAGAGGGGAGTCCCTATTCGAATGGCGCGTTTAAAAAAGTAGTCATCTCCCAGGTTTTCCATAAATCTCGTATAGAAACGCAGTTGATAGTTGCCTTCGGCCATGTCTTCGGGCAATGATATATGACCTGGATAGGTGCCATTTTCGGATCTTACTTTTACCCTTTTTACAACGTTATCAATCGGGTCTATTAATTCTGCATAGATATATCGACTGCTGGAGTCCGGCATATGTGTCAGGGCATTGACTAAGTGTGCTCTGAACCAGATATCCTCTCCGGAAACATAAAATTGTTTATCCAGTTGTGTGTATATTTTCTCTTGAGGAAATAGCAAATACTGGTTCTGAAAACGTGTCGCTATTGTATCAACGATGTTGATTTCAGTAGCTTGAGCATGAGTTTTAACACTTGGGATAAGTAGGGAAAAAACAAGGAGTAGTTCTAGTGACAGATGTTTCATATTCAACGATTTATTAGCTCGAAAGGGATGCTCTAACTTTTATTTCAGCCAAATATAAACATTATATAATAAAAAGATACCTTTTTTGCACGGATTTTAAATATTTCTTTTTTCTATCCTTGCAAATACGAAGCATTAGAGGATGTTTGTTGTTATTCAGCAATTTAGACTTGTAGCATACAACATTTACAGTAGCGCTCATGGTTTAAGTGTGGGTTTAAACAACTTTGCTTACAACGAGGTTTATGTCAAATAAAAAAGGCTCACGGAAATCCGTAAGCCTCTTGTTATCAAGTAGCGAGACCGAGAATTGAACTCGGGACCTCATGATTATGAATCATGCGCTC
>CAZSWS010000025.1:0-33034 GCA_964610765.1 uncultured Parabacteroides sp. | reverse complement strand
GACACAGCTAAATTCGGGCAAAAAAAAGACTATAGAGATTTAGTAAAAAGTCTATAGTCTTTTTGTAAAAACACAGTAGTCTTTTTTCAAATTCAATATAGTCTTTTTTTAGATTGACTACTGTCTTTTTTATTCTCTGATAGTCTGTATATTACGAAAGATTCATTTTTCAAAAAAGTGAAATCCCTCTTTTTGAGCTTTGATTTTTGCTACTAGAAATGATGAGGATGTTTTCTTTTTGTAGTTAGCTAATTAAAAAATGAAGCCTGTTTTGTAAATTTACCTTGGCCATTCCTCCATCAATATCTAAATAGAGCAGATTCATTTCAGGATAGTACTTTTTCAGTCGCTTTTCTATTCCTTTAGCTACTACGTGATTGGCTATACATCCAAAAGGTTGTACACAGACTACCCTGTTGATTGCTCGGCGTGCATACCCGGCTACTTCGGCTGCAATGCACCAGCCTTCACCAAACTGATTAGAGAGATCTAATATTTCAGAAGCATGTTTTGCTTTCGTATAAATAGACTCAGATGGTGTATAAAAACGATAGCGACTCATGATTTTCTCTACTTTATCTATCCGACTATTCATGTATTTCCATGCTGCGGGTTTGAAAAATTGTTGAAATATTCCCTCTCTATTCACTCCGTTTTTTACGTTTACTTCTGAGTTCACAAAGTATTGCATCACAAAGTCCATGATGGGTGGCGTAAGCACTTCCATGTTTTGTCGGCGCAACCATTCAGTAATATGTGCTTGCCCATAGTTATTATATTTCACGTAAATTTCACCAATCAATCCTATCTTTTCAAATGTTTTTTCCTGAACAGGAATCCAGTTAAAATCATCGACTGCTTGATTTAATAGTGCTAAGAGGGTTTGGTAGTTATTCTTTTTGACTGCCTCTACTCCACGTTCGATATAAAAGTTGAACAACCCTAGAGATTCTCCTTTTTTTATTTCTCGAACGACTGTCGAACTATACATCTGATTCACTGCATCGGCATATAGAAGAGCATAAACCAGGATGTTGATTAGCTTAACAACGGGTACTTTAAATGCTTTTTGATTGTTTTGATAGACTGCACCGGTTGATATGACTAAAACCGGAAGATTTGTATATCCGGCATTTTCAAGTCCCGATTTGATTTGCGACAGATAGTTGGTTGCCCGACATTGTCCCCCTGTCTGAGTTATCGCAACGACAATATTGTCCAAATCATAGTCGCCCGATTGTAGTGCCGAAATGATATCACCCAAAACGAGGGTTGATGGATAACAAACCTCATTATGACCGTATACCAGCCCCAATTCAGCCGTTTCTTTTGTGGTTGGTGGCAGATTGACAATTTTATATCCAGCCAGTTCACCGATTGCCGGAACAAACGGCGAAATGAAATCAGAAAACCAAGGGGCAATAATTGTTTTTTTTCGGTCTTCTTTTTTATACCCTACCTCATAAGATTTATATGAAGTCGAAGGCAGAGTGTTTGATATACCGGATACTTTTAGCGATTCAATTAACGAACGCATCCGCAAGCGGATTGATCCGGGTGAGGCTATTTCGTCAATACGCAGCAAAGTATGGTTTTTGCCGGCTTGTTTCAGTATTTCGCCCGTCTCGTCCATAAAGAATGAGTCCGGACCACATCCAAATGAGTTGAGTTGTACCATTTGTACATTTGAGGGCAATTTAGCCACTTCCATGGCTGCTTGTACTACCCGATTGCAATAGGACCATTGGCTTACAATGTTGAGTTTGCCAAATCCTTGGTCTGGATGATGGCGGAAAATATCGTCCGTAAACACATTCACGCCCATGTCAGACAGTATTTGCCCGACTTTTTGATTGACCAGAGGATCGGCATGGTATGGACGACCGGCTACTACAAAAATGAGCTTTTGCTCGCTCACCAACTTATCAAAGAGTTTGCGTTGATCTCCGATTAGTCGGCGAAGCGTTTCTTTGCGTTCATGCAATGCTTTGTCAAACGCTGTATTGAACACTGCTGTTGAAACACCCAACTGCTTCAAATAGTGATAGCAGGCTTTTTTGAGTGCTTGGTTATTGCTGAACGTAATAACGGGCTTGTCGAAAGGAATCCCATATTTCTCTTCCGGTTCCATTGAACTTCTGACGACATCGGGATAGCCGCTTACGATGGGACAGTTGAATGAATTGTTGGAGTGTTTTAGCTCTTTTTCTTCTTTGATAACGATGGGGTAGAAAATTCGATTGACGTGTTGATTGACTAAATCAAGGATATGACCATGAACTAACTTGGCCGGGAAGCAAATGTTATCAGACATGATATGCCCTACCCCTTTTTGATACAAAGAAAAATTAGATTCAGAAGAAAGTACGACTTGCATGCCACAGGCAGTAAAAAGTGTATGCCAGAATGGATAGTTCTCGTACATATTTAACACCCTGGGAATGCCAATGGTTTGTTTTGGCTGTGATAATGACTCAGTGGTTCGATTGAATAGTATCTTATTCTTCTCATCAAAAGCATTATATCCTTTTTGGGGTGCAGACCCTTTGTTGAAGAATACCTTCTCGCATTTGTTGCCGGCATAGCTTGTATTGCCGTTTTCAAATTTAAAACGAAGTATCGAGCATTGATTGGCACATCCTTTACATTGTAGTTCTTTGGTTTGTATATGCTCGGGGGAAGGCAAAGCCTCTTTTCCTGAAAAACCGGTCTGTTGTTTATTATTCAGCCACATTTTGCGGGCATAAAGAGCAGCACCCAGCGCTCCCATTAGTTCGGGAGAGTCAGTTGACGAGATAGATTTTCCTGAAAGTAATTCCATCGCTCGATAGACTGCATCGTTGCGGAAAGTTCCTCCTTGAACAACAATGTGTTCGCCTAAGTGATTCAAATTGGAAATTTTCAGCACTTTAAACAGGCAGTTTTTTACTACTGAATAAGATAGTCCGGCAGCTATATCTCCCAATGAAGCATTTTCACGAAGTAGTTGCTTGACCTTCGAATTCATAAAAACCGTACATCTGGAACCTAAATCGCCGGGATGCTTAGCTAAGCAAGCAGCTTGGGTAAATTCGGCAAGTGTCATATTCATCGTAGATGCAAAATTTTGCAGAAAAGATCCACAGCCGGACGAGCAAGCTTCATTTAACTCAATATTAGCAATCAGACCTTTATCAGTAAAAATGGATTTCATATCCTGCCCCCCAATATCCAACACAAACGACACTTTGGGGTCTACATATTGAGCTCCGGAAAGATGAGCCATTGTTTCAACGATACCATAATCCAGATTCAGTGCCGACTTAACCAGATCTTCCCCATAGCCCGTGACAGCTGAAGAGAGAAAGTTTATCCGGCATCCTTTTTTGCTCGTCTCATCATAAAAATTCTGTAAGCCTTCTATTACTTTTTTTAAAGGGTTCCCTTCGTTAGAGTCATAGAATGAGTAAAGGATGTTTTCCTGACTATCCATTACTAATATTTTGCTAGTGGTTGATCCGGAGTCTATTCCTAAAAAACAATCTATATGTTCTCCGAATCTTAACTCAGTATGACGGAGGGGTTTTATATTTCGTGTAGCTTTCCAAGTTGCATATTCTTTTTCGGAATTAAACAACGAAGGAAGTGATTCATTATGCGAAAAGTTCTTATTGGCTAACTTCTCTATAAGCACCTGTAAATCCTGTAGTGTTTGATTTTCTAAATTGCTTAAAGCAGCACCCCAAGCCGGAAAATATTCACCATAGTCTGACAGTTGCAAATCAGATTCGGCAACATTTAGTACATTTCTAAATGCATTGCGTAATGCCGGAATAAAAGTTAACGGACCACCTATGCATAAAATTCCGGGATGCATCTCGCTACCTCTGGAAAGAGTGGTTACGGTCTGTAAAGCAACCGTGTGGAATATAGACATCGCAATATCTGCTGTGGGAACATTGCGTGCAATCAGATTCTGTACATCTGTTCGTGCAAACACACCACATCGTGAGGCAACAGGGTATATTTTTTTGTAATGAAGTGCTTGTTCTGCCAATTCTTCGATGTGGATATTCATCAAGTCAGCCATCTGATCGATAAAAGCTCCCGTCCCACCTGCACAACTTCCATTCATCCGTATTTCAGGCTGTTTGCCTTCCGGAAAAAAAACAATCTTAGCATCTTCACCCCCTAAATCAATCAAGGTATGTATTGTTGGATATTCTTGCTGCACTACGTTGATAGATGCAACTACTTCTTGTATAAAGGGAATGCCTGTACGCTCTGATACGCCCATTCCGGCAGATCCTGTAATGCTGACAGTGAATGCAGCATGAGGTGTTGAACTATTAATAGCCAAAAGCTCTTCAGCCAATAGTTGATTGAAATTGGCTTGGTGACGTTTATAAACTCGGCGTACGAGTTGATTTCTGCTATCTAGCATGACTACCTTTAATGTAGTAGAGCCAATGTCAATTCCTATTCTATATACATCTTTCGCTTTCATAAAAACTATTTATTTATAAAATGGCATCTATTTAAATTAAAAATAATCAGGGTTTTAGTGCGCTTATTACAAAGTCTACTACGTGTCTTTTATGGCTTTCTATCATGGTATAATACTCACTATCTGTTTTATCAGCAATGTGCATTGCAAATTTGGAGAACATAAAAGGAAAGACACATAGGGAAAGAATGTTTAAACCTAAGTCAACAGGAGGTACATTTTTGACTGTCCCTTTGGCTATCTCTTCTTCTAATCTTAGAGATAATTTTGTAAAAATTTCCTGAGGATTTTTTTTGTTTATCTTTTCAACCAAAGCTTCCGGGTTATGGCTTATTTCATTTAAGACAAAAAGCGGAATTTGAGGATATTGAGGCAGTAGTTCATAATAGACATGTATCCATTGCTCAATCATTTCATAAAATGGCAAATTGGAATTGAATGTTGAGAAAACCCTATCAACCAGTATGTCGAATGCTTCATCAAAAATGATTTCAAACAGTTTAGACTTTGATTCATAATAATACTTGATGTGTGCTACATTAGCGCTTGAGGCTGAAGCTATGTCTCTTACACTGGTTCCTGAATAGCCGTTGGCTATAAATAGTTCGCGTGCTACATCAAGAATCCGCGCACTTACTTCTGTCTTAGGTTTCATTTTGTCTATCATTTAAACAATCGTTTAAGCAAACTTAAACAGTTGTTTAATAATGGCAAAATAAAAGGAGTTAATTAATGTAGAAAGATTGGATTTGGTTGATTCCGATAAATTTACGAGAACTTCTATTATTCATTTTAATAGCTTATATTTGCCTTAAAATAACACAACATTTATATGAGCTCACTACCAAACAGTCCGTATCTTATTTTTACACGTGAAGAATGGGCAGATTTAAGGGATTCGGAACCAATGACCCTATCTGAAGAAGAAATAGAGATGCTGCAAGGGATTGACGACGAGCTTTCTATTGATGAAGTTACAGACATTTACCTCCCCCTTTCCCGACTTCTCACCTTTTTTGTATCTGCTCGTATCAATCGCCAAATGGTGATGCGCGCATTCTTGAAAGAGAAAAGAGAGAAAATACCGTTTATCATCACCATTGCCGGAAGTGTTTCTGTTGGTAAAAGTACAACTGCACGGGTGTTACAAGCTTTATTAAGTAAAAGAGCCGAGCATGCAAATGTTGAGCTAATCACTACAGATGGTTTTCTATACCCCAATGCTATATTGGAGGAAAGAGGATTAATGCTTAAAAAGGGATTCCCCCAATCATACGATATCAAGCGGCTACTGGAGTTTGTGAAAGATGTGAAATCCGGCAAAGGAGAGCTGCTTGTACCTGAGTATTCTCATCATGTGTATGATATTGTACCCGGAAAGTTTACAAAAATTCACCAGCCTGATATACTTATACTAGAGGGATTGAACGTGTTACAAAGTGGTATGGATTATCCATCTGAAAAGCCCAGAGTTTTTGTCTCTGACTATGTGGACTTCTCAATCTATGTAGAGGCAGATGAAAAACTTTTGGAAGAATGGTATATTTCGAGGTTTATGAAATTCAGGAGGAAAGCGATAAATGATCAGGGGTCTTATTTTCATAGCTTTAGTAATATTCCTGAAAAAGATGCTTTAAAAATGGCTAAGACAGCCTGGAGAGAAATTAACCTAAAAAACTTGAGGAGAAACATTCATCCTTCTCGTGAACGAGCAAACTTGATACTTCATAAAGGGATCAATCATCAGGTTGACTTTGTGAAGCTTCGTAAATAACATACGCAAATATGCATATATAAAAAGAGCGACTGAGTTAATACTTCAGTCGCTCTTTTTATATATGCTATAGAATGAATTATTCTACATTTAGTGTTACTCGTTTGAATGATGTAACAGTCAGTTCTTTGTTGTACTGATGCAAGTATTGCTCAATATTCATTTTTGCATCTTTCACAAAATCTTGTTGTAACAAGGTGTTTTCTTTAAAGAACTTCTGCATAGCACCTTCAGCAATACGGTCAAGTAGGTTTTCAGGTTTACCGGCTTGACGTGCTTTATCACGAGCTATTTCCTTTTCTGTTTCAACAATCTTAGCAGGAACGCCTTCTACTGAAATAGAAACAGGGTTCATAGCTGCAATTTGCATTGCGATATCACGGCCCACTTGGTGATCAACATTAGCCAAGTTGAATGCTACGATGGAAGCTAGTTTGTTACCCGGATGTATATAAGATACGGTTGTATCACCATTTACAAACTCATAATATCCTAATTCCATTTTCTCGCCAGTTACACCAATGCGATCCATGATGTGTTCTTGAATAGAACGACCATCTTCACAAGGAAGAGCTAAAAGATCTTCTTTGGTTGCCGGTTGTTTATCCATTGCAACGTCTAGAATTTTTTGAGTTAAGCCAATAAATTCTTCGTTTTTAGCAACAAAGTCTGTTTCGCATCTTAATGCAACTACAGCAGAAAATCCATCTTTATCGGTAGCTAGCACACAACCTTCAGAAGCTTCTCTATCTGAACGTTTAGCTGCAACAGCTTGTCCTTTTTTACGAATTATTTCTACTGCTTTTTCAAAATCACCATTGGATTCTTCCAGTGCCTTTTTACAATCCATCATACCTGCGCCTGTCATTTTGCGTAGTTTTTGGATATCGGCCATTGAAACTGCCATATTCTTGTTTTGTCTTTAAATTAAATTAATCTTCTTTTTCGGTATCTTCTTCTTCAACTGCGTCAGCTTCAACAGTGTTTTCTTCTTCAACTTCTTCTTCAGAAGAAACTACATCTTTTTTAACTTTAGCTTTTGACTTGCGCTCTCTTTTTGGAGCATCTTCTTCGCCTTCAGAATCGATTTTCTCTACTTTACGTTCTTGCAAGCCTTCATTGATAGCTTCGCATAAAGCATCTAAAATCACATTAACTGATTTGGTAGCGTCATCATTTGCAGGAATGATAAAGTCAATATTAGAAGGATCTGAGTTGGTATCTACAAGACCAAACACCGGAATACCTAAGCGATTAGCTTCACGTACTGCAATATGCTCTTTCATTACGTCTACAACGAAAAGAGCCGCCGGCAAGCGAGTTAAATCAGCAATAGAACCTAAGTTCTTCTCTAGTTTAGCTCGTTGACGAGTGACTTGTAGTTTTTCTCTTTTTGAGAGGTTATCAAAAGTACCGTCTTTAGTCATCTTGTCAATAGATGACATCTTTTTTACGGCTTTACGAATGGTTGGGAAGTTTGTTAACATACCTCCCGGCCAACGCTCTACCACATAAGGCATGTTTACAGAAGAAGCCTTATCTGCGATTATTTGTTTAGCTTGTTTTTTAGTAGCGACGAAAAGGATTTTCTTTCCTGAGCGAGCCATTTTTTTCATGGCTTCTGCTGCTTCGTCTATTTTCGCAACTGTTTTGTGTAAATCAATGATATGAATACCATTGCGCTCCATAAATATATAAGGAGCCATAGCGGGGTTCCACTTTCTTTTTAAGTGCCCGAAGTGAACACCTGCTTCTAATAATTGTTCAAAATTTACTCTTGACATTTTTTCTTTATTAAATTCGTTTACTTTCTTTAATTATCAATCATCCGGTAGTTCTTCTACACTTCTTCATGCAAAAGAAATCCAGTCGATTTAGATACTAAACGCTCTTTTTCTATCTGCAAGAAACTCACAAATAAGATCAACGTTTACTAAATTGGAATCTCTTTCTTGCTTTTGGACGTCCCGGTTTCTTACGCTCAACAGAACGTGGGTCGCGTGTAACAAATCCTTCTGCTTTTAAAGGAGGTTTGTTTTCGGGATCAATTTTTATAAGAGCACGTGTGATTGCTAAACGGGCAGCCTCAGCTTGACCTTTAAATCCACCTCCAAAAAGGTTAACCTTAATGTCGTATTGAGCTTCTACATTTAGCTTTGCTAATGGTTGTTTTACTATGTATTGCAGAATTGGAAAAGAAAAGTAGTTTTCCAAATCACTGCCATTGACTGTAATTTTACCGCTGCCTTCTTTTACATATACACGGGCTACGGCTGCTTTACGTCTTCCTATTGCATTTACTACTTCCATGTTTATTATTTAAGTGAGTTAATATCAATTGTTTTTGGCTGTTGAGCCTCATGCTTATGTTCAGTACCTGCATAAACATACAGATTCTTTAATATTTTAGCACCTAAGCGATTTTTGGGCAACATGCCTTTAACTACTTTTCTGAACAAGCGGTCTTCTCCTTTAGCCATCAAATCAGCCGGAGTGTACTCACGCTGTCCACCGGGATATCCGGTATATCTCAAATAAACACGATCGTTCCATTTACTTCCTGTAAGAACGATTTTATCTGCATTGATAATAATTACGTTATCACCACAATCAACATGCGGGGTAAAGTTTGGTTTGTACTTGCCACGTAGTAATTTGGCAACTTTAGAACATAAGCGTCCTAATGTTTGTCCGGTAGCATCCACTACAACCCATTCTTTATTAACAGTTGCTTTGTTTGCAGAAATGGTCTTGTAACTTAAAGTATCCACTGCTTTAAACTTAATTTTAAATTAATACTAAAAAACGATTCTTGCTCTTCATTGTTATTTCGGACACATGAAACAACAATGCGCTAAGAACTAAACTTTTATAAATAATAATAATAATCGGCTTGCAAAGGTATGTTTTTTCTTTTAAAGTACAAAAATAATTACACTCTCTATCTGAGGAGTTTGCATAAATAATTACAAAAAAACGCAAGAGGGTTATGCATGTAATTCATTTATACACAATCCTCTTGCGTCAAACAAGTAAATTTAAAAACAAAATCACTTGTTTTGTGCTTTATGTCAGGCTACTCTGTAGATATTTCAGATCTTGAAAATAGAAACTCTTCATGCCACTCAACTAAGTTGTCATTGATAAATGTGAAAAAAAAGATGCTTTTCTGAGTAGCCGGATACCAGATTTTTTCAACCCTGTATCCATCCGGGTTTGTGCTTAGCCCCGAAAGGCGATAAGTATCTTTCCCCATGATAGATATTACTTTCTTTTTGCTCATTCCTAAATTAACAAGCTTGACATTATCATTAGCCTTAATCATCGTATTATATGAGGAGCAAGAGTAAAAAAGAAGAATTAAAGCAATTGCAATAAAGCTTTTTTTCATCGTTTCTATGTTTTTATTATTTATTCTTAAACAAATGATTAATTACTTGTATTTAAACTTATCGGCGTTGTTTAATCAGCCCTTTTCGATAAGCTGTCAATAGTTTTTTTAGATCTTCTACTTGCTTTTTCAACTCCTGCCCTATATCGGTATCTTTCACCATCATACGTTGCCAATCATATTCAACTAACATATTGGTTGATTTGATCTCTATCCCCTTGGATATAGCCAGCTGAGAGGTCGTAAAGGGTTCGTGCTGTACGAGTTGCATGCCATGAGAGTTGTAAACTAGCGTATAGCCGGCTATGCCCGTTTCCGGCTGATAGGCTCTGGAGAATCCACCATCAATCACTAGTAAGCGTCCGTTTGCTTTTACAGGACTCTCTCCCTTTTTTATTTTAACCGGTACATGCCCATTGATAATATGTCGATGCTTTCCTCTTACCTCAAATTCGTCCAATAACATAAGACAAGTACTTTCTTCATTGCGCAAAGTATAATAAATACCTTTTTCTTCTTTATGTAGGGTTTTGTCTGCGATGAAATATCGCTCGAAAGTGGTCATTTTGTCTTTATCGAAAGCGGGCGAATCTTTCCCGCACCATAAGTACCACACGTAATCCATAGCATACGTGGGCTGATCAAGCATTTTATCTTTAAAATATGCTCTACGCACTAGCTTTTCTACTTTATCAAGTAACTCTTTACCCTGGTATTCTTTGTTTTCAACCAAAACACGTTTTAAACTTCCATCATCATTAAGTGGAACTGAAGCATGAAAAAGCAGATTTGAATTACAAACTGTATAGAGAGTTCCTTTTGCATATAAGCACCTCATGTGTCTATCCAGCTTTTCACTTCTGATAAAAGAGTATTGGAGTTGAGTCATCAATTCTTCTTCCTCTTCTGTTAGAGCATATGGATTCTTTGGGTCAACCGTAGGAAACAATTTATCAAGCAACTCATACTCCTTGCCTTCAATAAGGATTGTCCCTTTCTGATAGTCTATAAGATGTAATAAGTTCCGGTTAGACATTTCAAACTCGGGGCGCCGCATAATAGCTGCATACTCCAGCTTGAACTGAATGATAGTAATTGCTTTATGCATCTGCGCAATCATTCGAATTGTCTTATCATTAAAAAGGGTATCTGCAACAGATAGTTTAGGCATAAATAAGGTGCAAGGGTCTTCTGCGTATGTCTCTAAAGCAAAAGTGGCTAAATGTAATAAGTTGATGCCATAGCCATCTTCTAAAGTTTGCAGGTTGGCATATCGAAGAGACATTCGTAAGACATTCGCAATGCAACACATGTTTCCTGAAGCAGCTCCCATCCATAGTAAGTCATGATTTCCCCACTGAATATCTACGTTGTGAAAAGAGTCTAGCATATCCATGATTATATGTGCGCCGGGTCCCCTATCAAAGATGTCTCCTACGATATGTAGCTTGTCAATAACAAGTCGCTGAATCAAGTTGGACATTGCTATAATAAATTCGTCGGCACGCTTTATATCAATGATGGTCGAAATAATTACATTTATATAGGCCTCTTTATCAGGCTCAGATGAAGATTCATGCAATAGCTCTTGGATAATATATGAGAACTCCTGAGGTAGAGCTTTTCGCACTTTAGAACGGGTATATTTAGAAGAAACTGTTTGGCAAACTTTGACTAGTCTGTTTAACGTCACTACATACCACTCATTCATGTTTACTTCTTGTTCTTTTGTTTCGCGAAGCACTTCTTTGGGGTAGTAAATAAGTGTGCAGAAACGTTTTTTCTCAGTATGCCGCAGTGTGTTGCCAAATATTTCATTCACCTTACGTTCTATAGCTCCAGATGCATTTTTCAATACATGTTCAAAGGCTTCATGCTCTCCATGTATATCGGTTAAAAAATGCTCGGTCCCTTTGGGCAAATTCAAAATAGCCTCTAAGTTGATAATCTCTGTTGATGCATCAGCAACGGTAGGAAAACTGCGAGATAAGAGTTGTAAATATGGAAGCTCGTCGTTCGATATTTCAGTGTTTAGATTTATTTTTTCTTTTCGCATATCAATATGTATTTATCGTTATTCCAATCAATAATAATCTAAAAGCAAGATAAAGATAATATTATAAACATCATGCAAGTCAGGCATGAAGAAACATAAAAAGGTGGTATTCTTCGTTTAATCAGATGTTTTCATCCTGTGAAATCAACGAGCTAGCCAAGGCGCAGGGTCTAGCTTGGTTGTTTCTTTCCATAATTGAAGATTTAAAATGGTAGCATTTCCATCTTCAGCGTCTGTAAATACTCTCCCTAATCGCTGCCTAGTTGTAACTTTCTCACCATTCTTTACGTAAACCTCACTTAAGTTACTGTATACGGTTAAATAGTTTCCATGCCTAACAATTACCGCATTATTAAAGCCCGGAACCACAAAGACACGAGTAACCACCCCGTTAAACACAGCCTGTGCATCAGCACCGGGAGTTGTCTGAATGTCAATACCATTATTAAAAACGACTACATTTTTTAATTCAGCATGTTGTTGTCTGCCAAATCGAGAGACAATGGTATGTGATTGATTTAATGGTGAAGGTAGCTTACCTTTATTACTTCCGAAGTCTGCAGATAGCTTTTGCTCTTCTTTTGTCATAGCATATCCGCCTTTAGATTCAGCTTTTCGCACCACTTCAGGCTCTTTCCCTTCAGCTCTGGCTTTTTCACGTGCAGCCCGTGCCTCAGCCTCTGCTCGAGCTATCTCTTCAGCAATAAGTTTTTCTATCCGAGCATTTAAGTCATCGGCTTGTTTTTTCTTTTTCCTTAAATCAGCTTGCAGATTTTTCTGTTTTTTACTTAATTCTTGCGTCTCTTTTTTCTGATTTGTTTCTTCTTTTTGCAGCTTGGAGTGTTCATCTTCACGTTGTGAAAGCAGTTGCTCCTTTTCAGATAATACTCGTTTTGTTTCTTCTTTCTTTTTGTTTATCTCTTTTTGTTTCTGAGAGATTCCTGCAGCCTGTAACTTTTGCCAGTCTGAATATTCACGCATATATCTGATTCTGCGCAAAGACTGCGCAAAATTATCAGATGAAAGAATAAATAATAGCTTATCTTGTTCAGTACGACGTTTGTATATGCCACGCAAGGAATGTGCATACTTTTCTTTCTTACCGCCTAACTCCTTTTCTAAAACAGCTACCTCGTCATTCATCCGTTTAATCTGTAAGTTGATTTCTTCAACCTCCTGATTTAAAGTGTTTATAAGTTTTTTTCTTGATAGTATTTGGCTGCTTAGTAAATTAAGCCTATTCAATGAGTTTTTTGCAGATTTAGTAGCCTCTTCAAGTAGTTTTGTTGTTATTTCAATTTCTTTCAATGCTGCTTTACGCTGCACTTCAAGCTGTTTTATTTGCGGAGTTGTTTGAGCTGTTGCTATAGCTGAAATACAAACGAACAAAATTATAACCCAAAACTGCTTCATAACTATCTAGTTTATTAGAGATCTCATGATAGTTTCATATGAAACACGTGTGTATTTAGAAGGGATTTCAAAGTCAATTTCTACGGGGCTGTTTGTTTCCAATTTAGAGTAATTGATTTTTAATTTCCCTTTACTTAATCCATTAATTAAAAAATCAGCATTCATTCCCATAGGAAACTTTTTGCTATGTTCAATAGGTTTAAAATCTTTATAGTTCCAAAAGAACTGATATTTTCCGGACTCATCAGATAGTTGTGTGGAAAGCAATTTATCTTCTCCATCTACATAAAACTGGTATTGAATATCCATAGCATCTTTGGTAGAAAGGATGTATTTTTGCTCCCCTAATCTCATATCAAATATACCTAAATCATTCATCGTAACATGCTCTCTATTTGGAGCAAACAAGCGATTGGTAAATAAAGACTGTAGGCTGTGATAGTTAAAACCTACCGGCAACTTGCCTTTCAACGTATGGTAGTTTTCCAGTAAATAATATTTGTTGACACGATCAATTATCAAGACCTGATCTGTGCCAAAAACAAGACGGAAGGCTTCTAGCCCTAAAAAAGGTTGTACTGATAGTTGAAATGCTTCGTCTTTAATCATTTTCAGATTCACACGTGAACTAAACTGTTTTTTCTCTACATCTATTTCAACATTTAATCGTGCATTCAGATATTTAAAATCAATGGTAGAGGGAATATATCGATCAAAAAACTCTTCTTTATCTATATCTCGAACAGCTGCTTTCTTGCTAGCTATTTTGCTTGTTTTACAGCCGCTTAAAATAAAAAGCAGTAATACAAGCGAAGTGAGAGAATAGCTAAATATTCTTTGTCTTTTATTCATCTTCATTCTTTTTATAAGGATAAGACTCTTCTATATATTTCTTCTCTTTTATTTTCAGATCCAAGGTCTCACTTTCTTTCCCTTTCTCCTTAGCTAGTTTCCATTGCTCGAATGCTTTTTCTGTTTCTCCAAGCATAAATAAGATGTCACCGTAATGATCTATAAGCTCAGGGCTGTCAGTCGTATCTTTCGACATAGCACTTTCGATATATATGCGAGCCAAAGTATAGTTTCCTTGCATGAAGAAAACCCAGGCATATGTATCTAAATAGGTGGCATTATCAGGCTCAAGCTTAATAGTAAGACCACTCATTCTTTCAGCCTTTTGCAAATCTTTCTTCAGAAGTGTAAGATAATAACTGTAGTTGTTTAGAACCACTATATTATTTTCATAATTCTTCAATGCATTATCATAATAATAAAAAGCTGTATCTGCTTCATTTATTTGAAAGTATATATCACCTATTTGACCATAGAAGTCAGAGATAAGACGTTTGTTTTCTGGAGGAATAATTTTAAGACCTTTTTGATAAGTATCAATTGCTTCTTGATATTGTTTAGACTGGAAATAGCCAATGCCTAGATAAAAGTAATACTCAGGAGATTCAGGGAATAACTCTATGCATTTAAGACAAATAGCAACCACATCCTCCATGCGTTCATCTTTTAATGAAAGATTTAGAAGTTGTTGCCAGGCCGATTCATTCTGTGGTTCCATTTCTGTTACGACTTGATATTGAAAACGTGCTTCCTCGTGCTTTTCTTGAAGTGTTAAAAGTCCGGCATACATCAACTTGAGTCTTGTTTCTTCAGGGTGTTGATTCATCAATGTTTCAAACAAGCCATTTACTCCTTGTAAATCTTTTTGTGATTGTTGCAACTGTTGAATATAGCTTGAAAGTATAGCCACTTTAATATCAACATCTAACTTATCATTTTTCAATGCTAACTGAATTTCTTGCTCAGCAGCCTGTTTATCGCCTGTCTGCTCATAGTAATTAGCCATTGAAACAATATAATTCGGATTTTCCGGATCTATACGATTCGCTTTCTCATAGTAGGAAAGTGCTTTCTTGGCCTTACTCTTAGATAAGTATAAGTCTCCTAACATAAGTTGATAGCGTGCTTCATCTGGGAATTTAGCAGCTAACTTTTCTAATTCACCAAATGCTTTTTCCTCATCTTTAAGCTCAGAATACAAATTATATTTCTGCATAGAAATCATTTCTTTCATCCCTACGGCACCCTCTAGTGCATCGAAAGACTCAATAGCTTTAAGATATTCACCTTTTTGAGCCAAAGCTTGAGCTAAATAAAAATTCAGCTCTGTTTTTTCGGGATATTTAGTAAGAAGTGAATTGTATTCTTTAATGGCATCATCTATTTTCCCTAAAGCTAGGGCTAATGAGGCGTAAGTAGTTTGATAAGTAAAATTGTCCGGGCTGTATGTCGTTGCTTTACCCAATAAGTCCAACACTTTTTCTCCATTTTTCATTTGAGCATAAAAAGAAGATAACTCAAATAACACAGAAGAATTGGTCGAGTCTATGGATAAACAGTGATTGAATAAGTCAAATGCTGCATCAAACTTTCCTGAGTTCTTAAGATTAATTGCTTCATAAAAGAAATAATCAAACTTACGTTTATCTTGTATTGACAAGTCTATTTTGTTTGTTGCCCCCCTCTTGGAAGCACCTATAACCCATATAGGAGATAGGCTTACACATAGAAAGAATAGAATAAATAATCTTATATCTTTCAACATATTCAATCCTATTTTATGCAGTTATTTACCGGTATGACCAAATCCGCCCGATCCACGTTCGGTTTCACTTAATTCATCTTTTTCTAACCATTCTATCTTTGTGTATGCTGCAATAACCATCTGACAGATGCGTTCACCATCATTAACAGTAAATGGTTCTGATGATAAATTAACAAGAATAACACCAATCTCTCCCCGATAATCCGCATCGATAGTTCCTGGTGTATTAACCAAAGATATTCCATGTTTGATAGCTAGACCACTTCTAGGACGTATCTGAGCCTCATATCCTTGCGGTAATGCAATATAAAGACCTGTCGGTATTAGTCTTCTCTCTAAAGGTTTCAACACAACTGGTTCATCTAGATTTGCTCTTAAGTCCATTCCAGCTGAAAGTGCTGTTTGATAGTTAGGTAGCGGATGCTTAGATTTATTAATGATTTGTACTTGCATATACATGTTGATTTTCAATATTAAGTACAAATATAGTAAATATAGACTTTTAACACACTTTGTTCAGGCATAGTTGCCTAACAGTAGTAGTTTATTATTTATTTTTATGTTTTATAGATATAAAGACTAGCGGGGAAGCCAATCTCCATGCTCTTTGATGAGATTAACTAGTTCATCAACGGCAGCATCTTCCGGTATGTTTTTCTTTATGCAAACTTTGCCTTTGTATAGACTCACACGTCCTTTTCCTGCTCCTACATAGCCATAGTCAGCATCAGCCATTTCGCCAGGACCATTAACTATACAGCCCATAATTCCTATCTTCAAGCCTTTAAGATGCGAAGTTACCTTCTTAACACGCTGAATAGTTTCTTGTAAGTTGAAAAGTGTACGCCCGCACCCCGGACAGGAAATATATTCTGTTTTACTTATTCTTGTTCTGGTTGCTTGTAGTATTGCATAAGCTGTACTATCCAGTTCAGTTGACCTGAAAGCATCAGCAGTAATCATTATCCCGTCTACTAAGCCATCTAGTATAAGAGTACCAAAATCTGCAGAAGCTTTTATTTGCATAACTTCTTTATCAGCATCAGCATCATATGTTAGGTGAACAATAACTGGGGTATGACAGTTGTTGTGTAATAACTGACTCATGAAGTTGCGAATAGCTCCTACTGGATTGGCATGCGAGGTAGTCAAAATAACAACCAGGTTATGTACATTTTTTAAGAACTCAATATGCTCTTTTGAGAAGATTAGAGAAGCATCAATTAATAAGAATTTAATAGCAGCTGAATTTCCCTTGATAGCTGCAATGGAAAGATTTGTAAATAATGGATACACATTTTCCATGTCCTTCCAAGCATCTACATCTACTATTACACGCTTATGACTAGTTAATGTATTCTCTTTAAGATTGTTTAGGTATATGTAATCCGGAATAAAATCAGGAATTACTGTATAGTTATCTGTTTTAGAGCGATTTGATATAACTACGGGTACAGCATTTCCACCTATGTTTCCAACTTTTATTGTTTGTCTCCTCTCCCGTTCGTTAAAAGCTGAGCTATCTATATATAGTTCTTTTATTCTTTCAGCCGAAGAGCGCTTTATTATATAATCCCGTAATTCACGTGCAACCGGCAATTCTTTTTCCGGCTCTTCACTTAGCGAAACGCGTATCGTATCCCCTATTCCATCAGCCAATAAAGCACCTATTCCTACAGCACTTTTGATTCTACCATCTTCCCCATCTCCAGCCTCAGTAACTCCTAGATGAAGTGGATAGTTCATTTCTTCATCATTCATTGTCTTAACCAATAACTGCACAGCATAGACCATCACAACTGTGTTGGATGCCTTCATAGATATGACTACATCATCAAAGTGCTCTTCTTTACAAATCCGTAAGAATTCCATACAAGAAGCAACCATACCTTCGGGAGTATCTCCATAGCGGGTCATAATCCGGTCAGATAGCGATCCATGGTTTACCCCAATACGGATAGCTGTTTGGTGTTGTTTGCAAATATTTAAGAAAGGGACAAACCGTCTACGTATACGTTGAAGTTCTTCTTTATATTCAGCCTCCGTATATTCTATCGAATCAAAAGTTTTAACTTTATCAACGTAGTTTCCGGGATTAATGCGAACTTTATCAACGATTGTAGCAGCTACATCTGCAGCTTTAGGATTAAAGTGGATGTCAGCAACTAAAGGTGTATGATATCCTAAGGATAGGAGTTTGTCATGAATAACTTGTAAGTTTTTAGCTTCTCTTTCTCCCTGAGCTGTGAAACGTACATATTCAGCTCCATGGTCTATCAATTGGACTGCTTGAGAAACCGATGCCTCCGTATCCATTGTTGAAACATTAATCATGGTTTGAATACGAATCGGATTCTCCCCACCCATAGGCACATTACCTACCTGTACAACAGAAGATTGACGACGCTGATAATTTATAGGTTTCATTGTGATGTGAAAAGAAAGCTAATAATAAAAGCTTGTTCGATTAGTTCGTTTTATAAGTATACGATACTTGACTTAACTCTATGTTTGCTTTTACTATTTTATTTTTCAATCCTTGTTTATAATCTACTAGTTTTTGTTGTAACTCCGGATTGTCTGTTGCTAATATTTGAACAGAGAGTATAGCTGCATTTAGAGAAGCATTAATACCTACGGTGGCTACAGGTATCCCTGGAGGCATTTGGACAATAGCTAATAAAGCATCCATACCATCTAATGTAGAGTTTATAGGCACACCAATAACCGGAAGCGTAGTCATAGAGGCAATTACTCCGCATAAATGTGCGGCCATCCCGGCTGCAGCAATAATAACCTTAACACCTCTTTCTTTGGCTTCTTTAGCAAACTTCTCCACGTGCTCCGGTGTACGATGAGCGGATAATGCATGCATTTCAAATGGTATTTCCAAATCATTCAGAAATACAGCAGCTTTTTCCATCACGGGCAGATCTGAAGTACTGCCCATGATGATACTAACTATTGGTTGCATAATTTAGCCAATTATGTTTTGATACTCTTCTGCTGTAAGTAAATCACCTTCAGCATCAGTCACAGCTACCTTAATAAGCCATCCCTTACCATAAGGATCTTGATTTACCAGCTCCGGCTGATCTTCTATATCTGGATTTACTTCTACTATCTCTCCTGAAATAGGCATAAAAAGATCTGATACTGTTTTTACAGCTTCAATACTTCCAAAAACCTCTTCTTTTTCAATAGTTTCTCCTTCAGTAGTAATATCTACGTATACAATTTCGCCTAGTTCTTTCTGTGCGAAATCAGTAATACCAATGTAAGCAACATCACCTTCAAAACGAACCCACTCATGATCTTTTGAGTACTTTAATTCTTCTGGGAATTTCATAGTTTTTGATTTTATTAAATGTTTAACATTAAAAAATTATTGATTGTCTTATAAATCCGATGCTAAAAGCACTTACTACTCCTAATAAAAAGCCGGCAAGTACTTGCATTGGGGTATGCCTTCCTAAATAAATTCTTGATGAACATACTGCACCTGCAATAATGAATAAACTTATAAAGGCACCATAATAATTTACATGCGCTATTTTAGCAAAAGCCATTACTCCCCCTAACAAAGAGCCTATGCCTAATGCATGCACACTTATTTTCCAATAAAAATTAATAACTACTGCACATAAGAGCGCAACGCATACAGCCAAGAAAATTGAGATAACCCATAAAGGAAAAGAAATTCTATAGAGCAAAAAGCAAGTAAAAACCAGTGCTGCTATAAAAATCAAGTATGGAATAGAGCGTTCTTTTCGGTTTGTTAATTCAGCATCTTTTATTTTACCAAATCGCATCATAAGTAAAATAAGTAATGCCGGGAACAAACAAGTAAGAGAGAAAACCAAAAAAACAACAAGAAATTTCATTTTGTTTGGCAACATCCACAAATAAGTAAAAAATATTGTTAGAATAATACCATAGGTTGGCATTAAGAGTGGATGAAACACTGCGGAAATTGCATTAAATAAAAATCTCATTCTGTATTATTGTGTTATAGTGCAAATTTATATTTCTTTTCTGAGTCTAGCAACCGGGATATTCATTTGTTCACGATATTTAGCAACTGTTCTTCGAGCAATAATATAGCCCTTTTCTTTTAAGCGGTTACTTAATTCCTCATCAGTTATAGGTTTTTGTTTATCTTCCGAATCAACGCACTCTTGCATTATTTTTTTCACCTCTCTGGTTGAAATTTCCTCACCTTGTTCATTTTGAACAGATTCGGAGAAAAAATACTTTAAAGAAAATATACCAAACATGGTTTGCACATATTTGCTATTACTTACACGTGATATCGTAGAAATATCGTAGCCAGTGATAGCAGCCACGTCTTTCATCCGCATAGGTTTTAACATCAATTCATCTCCTGATAAGAAAAAATCATGTTGAAGCTTGATGATTGCCTCCATCGTACGTTGTAGGGTTTGCTGACGTTGGCGTATAGCTTCAATAAACCATTGTGCTGAGTCTAATTTTTGCTTAACAAACTGTACCGTATTTTTCATTTCCTGTGTTTGATTCGCTTTATTTGAAGTATAATCCTCAAATAAATTAGCGTATTCTTTATTAATTCTCAATTCAGGAACTGAACGGTTATTCATAGATAAGATTAATTCTCCATTCTGATTATCAACAATAAAATCCGGAATTATTTGATTCAAGACGGTTTCTATATTACTTTCCCATAATAACCCGGGTTTAGGAACCAACGAGGTAATCACTTTAATTACTTCCTTAAGCTGAAATTCATCTATATCAAAGGTTTTGAGTATTTTATCATAATGCCTTTTTGAAAATTCATCAAAACTATTTGTTAATATCTCTATAGCTAATAAGGTTATAGGGGTTTGTTTTTGCCTTCTTAATTGAATCAACAATGATTCCTGCAAACTTTCGGCAGCTATTCCGGGAGGATCTAGTTCTTTGACAACTTCCAATACCCGAGCTATGTCAGGTTCATCTACGTTTTCACCTAATTGGAAAGCCATATCGTCTGCAATAGCCATAAGATCTCTTCGTAAATACCCATCGTCATCTAAGTTTCCAATAATGTATTGACCTATTTCCATGTCTTTTTCTGTGAGATTTCTTAGCGACAATTGGTCTAGTAAATATTCATTCAATGACTCTGAGCTAGAGAATGGAATATCTTGACGCTCCGTTTTTTCTCTTATTTCTTTCATTTTATACTCAGGAATATCATCTTCCGTCATATAATCACCTAATGAAATATCTGATTCATCTAGTGATGCATCTTCTCCTAATAAGTTTTCTTCTTTCAACTCATCTTCTCTACTACTTTCCTCTAATGCAGGGTTTTCATCTAATTCTTGCTTTATTCGTTCCTCCAACTCAATGGTTGGCAGTTCTAACAGCCTAATTAATTGAATTTGCTGAGGAGATAGTTTCTGTTGAAGCTTTTGTTGAATTGTTTGTTTTAACATCTGAAATAAATAATATTACATATATCATCTATGCAAAGATAACATCTGAAAAGTGATTTCATCTATCCCTATTAAACTATTTTCTAAGAATAGAAGAGTAGACTTATGAAAATCGCCTTTTAATAACAATTTTACGATTTTGATTTTTCTTATTTATACTCGTAAAAAAAGTGCCTAATAAATTAGACACTTTTTTATAAATAAGCTAGTATATGTTTTATCCACAACGTGAAGCACCACAATTGGTACACATCAGGCATCCTTCTTGATAAATCAATGTTTCATTTCCACATGAAGGACATTTTTTTCCTTTCATTTCAGTCCCGTTGGGAAGGAATTTCTTTAAAGCACGTTCCACACCGTTTTTCCATGTATTAATTGATTCATTGTCTAAATCCAACCCTTGAACAAGCTTAACTACTTGGTCAATAGGCATTCCATATCTTAATACACCAGAAATCAATTTTGCATAGTTCCAATATTCAGGGTCAAACTTACTATCCAGTCCTTCTAATGTCATTTTGAAGCCTCGTTTGTTTTTAAATTGGAAGTCATACCGTTTGTTACCTTCGTCATCATAATTCTTAATAATTGAGCCACTTTGAACTATTTTAGGCAACATAATTCCCTCTTCATCATCGGCCAACCCTGTGAATATTTCATAAGGACGACCATTCAGCAAACCAACAAAGGCAATCCATTTCTCTTTATTGTTCTGAAATTTAACGACTTCAGCATCTAACTCCCTTGGACGTGTCGAAACAATTACTGGAGGCTCCATGCAATCAGAATCATCTTTCTTTTTTTCTGCGGCAATAAGTACCCCTGAACGAGAACCATCACGATAAACAGTACATCCCTTACAGCCTGATTTCCATGCCTCTACATACAGTTTGTTAACTAAATCTTCATCCACATCAGCAGGAAGATTAATAGTAACACTTATAGAATGATCGACCCATTTTTGAATTCGCCCTTGCATTTTCACCTTTTGCAGCCAGTCAACATCATTAGAGGTTGCTTTATAATAGGGCGATTTTTCAATCAAAGCATCAATTTCTTCTTGGGTATATTGTTTTGCAGTAGGATGTCCTTGTGCTTCCATCCAATCAACAAACTTATGATGGAATACAATAAATTCCTCATAGGCATCTCCCGTTTCATCCACAAAATCAACACGAACAGAGGCATCATTAGGGTTTACTTTTCTCCGACGTTTATAGACCGGTAAAAACACAGGTTCAATACCCGACGTTGTTTGAGTCATCAAACTAGTTGTTCCCGTTGGCGCTATAGTCAAACAGGCTATGTTCCTACGCCCATGCTTTTTCATCTCTTCATAAAGTTCCGGATCTGATTCTTTCAAGCGATTTATAAATGGATTATTCTTCTCGCGTTCAGCATCAAACACCTCAAAAGCGCCTCTTTCTTTAGCCATAATAACAGATGAACGATAGGCCTCAATAGCAAGAGCTTTTTGAACAGATTCAGCAAACTCATTCGCTTCTTCTGAGCCATATCGCAAGCCCATAGCTGCAATCATGTCTCCTTCTGCGGTAATTCCCACACCTGTACGACGACCTTGAAGAGTCTTGCGTTGTATTTTCTCCCACAGATGACGCTCTGATTCTTTGATTTCCTCTGTTTCCGGATCTTGATTTATCTTATCAATAATCTTTTCGATTTTTTCAGACTCTAAGTCAATGATATCATCCATAATACGTTGAGCTAACCTTACATGCTTAGCAAATAGCTCAAAATCAAAATAAGCTTTATCAGTAAAAGGATGCATTACATACGAGTAGAGATTTATTGCTAAAAGTCTACAACTATCATATGGACATAGGGGTATTTCACCGCAAGGATTAGTTGAAACTGTTTTAAAACCTAAATCAGCATAACAGTCGGGTACTGATTCCTTAATAATGGTATCCCAAAACAACACACCAGGTTCAGCAGACTTCCATGCATTATGAATGATTTTCTTCCATAATTCTCCGGCATCAATATCCCTAACCACTTTAGGATCTGCTGAATCAACCGGATATTGCTGACGGTATTGAGTATTTGCAACCACAGCATTCATAAAGTCGTCATCAATTTTAACAGAGACATTGGCGCCTGTTACTTTTCCTTCTGTCATTTTAGCATCAATAAAAGACTCAGCATCCGGATGTTTTATTGATACAGAAAGCATTAAAGCTCCTCTTCTTCCATCCTGAGCAACCTCTCTTGTTGAATTTGAATATCTTTCCATGAAAGGGACTAAGCCGGTAGAGGTTAGAGCAGAGTTTTTCACAACCGAACCCTTTGGTCTTATATGTGATAGGTCATGCCCCACTCCACCACGTCTTTTCATCAACTGAACCTGCTCTTCATCAATCTTTATAATCGCACCATAAGAGTCGGCAAGACCATCAAGACCAATAACAAAGCAATTCGACAAAGAAGCTATCTGGTGATTATTCCCTATGCCATTCATTGGGCTCCCTTGTGGAACTATATATTTAAAGTGATCAAATAAATCAAACAATTCTTGTTCAGACAAAGGGTTTGAATACTTGCGTTCTATTCTAGCTATTTCTTTAGCTAAACGCCAATGCATATCAATCGGGGTTTTTTCGTAAATATTACCCATGCCATCTTTCAAGGCATATTTATTCACCCATACTTTGGCCGCCAATTCATCGCCCTTAAAGTATTCTTTGGAAGCATTATATGCCTCCTCAAATGTATATATTTTCTCTTTCATAAGGTGGAGTTTTATTTCAAATGCAATATTAGATATTGTTTCCTAAATGTGCAAGAATAAACAAGGATAAATAAAAATAGTTATCAACAGTTTTCTAAATAAAAAATTAAACAAATGATTATTAGATATTTATAAAAACACGAAAGGATAGAAGTTTTCCAAATTTTAAATCGTAATGAATACACGGTTAGCAAAAAAGAGATTTTGCACATTGCAAAATCTCTTTCCAACTTAATAAAACGACCGTATTACAGCAGTTTGTTTTCTATCTCTTTTATGTTTGTTCTGAAAGATTCGTTGACATCAATCTGATCTTGTATCGTTTTACATGCATGTAAAACGGTTGCATGGTCTTTTCTACCTACAATTGCACCAATGCGAGAGAATGAATTGTTGGTATATTTCTTAGCTAAAAACATAGTAACTTGTCTCGCTTGCACAATTTCTCTTTTTCTTGTTTTAGACAACATCACTGACTCTTCAACCTGAAAATAGTCACATACCACTTTTTGGATATCTTGAATAGACAAGACCTTTTTTTCAATTCGTATAGCTTGACTGACAACCCTTTTAGTTAGCGGCAAATCAATATCTTTGTTGTTGATAACTGAGTTAGCCATTAACGACACTAAAATGCCCTCTAAATCACGTATATTTCCTGTAACATTTTCAGCGATATAGTCAAACACCTCTTCAGGAATTACAATTCCTTCATGTTCAATTTTCCCTCTTAGTATTTTTCTTCTCAACTCCATATCTGGTCGCTGAAGTTCAGCAGTTAACCCCCATTTCAACCGAGTAATTAATCGTTCTTCTAACCCTTGCATATTAACAGGGGGTTGGTCCGAAGTTAATATCAATTGCTTGTTAAGGTTGTGCAAGTGATTAAATATATGAAAAAATGTATTTAAAGTACCGGTCATTCCTATCAATTCTTGAATATCATCCAAAATCAGCACATCAATGTTTTGATAAAAATTGAGAAAATCATTGGCTGAATGCCTTCTCACAGCATCAGTAAATTGCACTTTAAATAAATGGGAAGAAACATATAGAACACTCTTCTCTGGATGAAGCTCTTTAATTCTAATACCAATAGCATGGCATAAATGTGTTTTTCCTACACCGGAAGGTCCATAAATGAATAGTGGATTAAAAGCGGTTTTACCCGGGTTTTGAGCAACAGTTTCTCCAGCTGTTCTTGCCAAACGGTTGCTAACTCCCTCAATAAAGTTGTTGAAATTATACTGTGGATTAAGGTTTGAATTTAAATCTCTTACCGCAACTGTTTCAAAAGGATTTTGAACAGTTACACGATTAGGGGTATTTTTCTTTGGTATAGCCATAGACGATTCTTCAGCAGGATAATCCACAGTCCCACCAGAGCTTCTGTCCACTACTACTCGATAGTTTAAGTTAGTACCTTCTCCAAAAACACGCAATAGAGTCACCTTAAGTACATTGATATATTTTTCCTCCAGATATTCATAAAAAAACTGGCTAGGTACCTCTATCGTGATTTTTTTATCTTCATACGACACAGGTACTATAGGTAAAAACCAAGTAGTAAAAGCAGCCTCAGGAACAATATCTTTAATGACTTTAAGACATTGCCCCCATAATTCTTTGTAATCTCTCATCTTCAGAATGTAATTTTATCTAGAACATCATCGTTTCAATAGTATTTCATACAAATATTGCTAATAATCTTTTAATATAAAAACAGATAAAATCGATGAGAAAGAGTCAATTCATCATTGCATTGATTGTTAACCGATTAGTCATAATTAATTGAAACATAGAATCATATATTAAACAGAACCTTCAATCATGCATCAAATGAACAAAGTAAGTCTTTCAATAAAATTGAAGCAAATAAGAAGCGTTCATTTAATAAATCATGCTAACCTCTTTATAATAAAAGCCATTCTCTATTTTCTTTTTTCTAAATCGATAAAAATCAATTTTGGAATAACTCCAAATATGCATAAAACACTTGACTCATATGAGTATTTATCTAATAGATAAAAATAACGAAACATAAAAACGCTCATTAGTTTTGATGCCATAAATATATAAGGGGAAAGTCGGTATTTTTAGCCAATCGATTTTACTTCATTTTGCTTCTCATCTCTGTATGCCCCAGGTGTCATGTTAAACTGTTTTGAGAAAGCTTTAAAAAAACTGACTCTATTGTTAAATCCTGATTCAAAAGCTACTTCATCAATGGTTAGTTTTGTTTTTATCAATAAATCTTTAGAAACATGTAGTCTACAATCTCGAATCATGCTAGATAAGTTTAGATTATCATCGATCTCTTTTAGCTTACGGTGTAAACTTCTATAACTCATATTCATAGACGAAGCGATGAAATTAGCAGACAAATCTTTATTTTTAATGTTTTTATCAATAAAGCATATAATTTCATATACAAACTTCTTGTGATCTTTATGTTTGAGCTTTCCTTTATAAAGATCAAAGGCACTTATAGGTGATTCAAAATATTTTTTCAGCGTATTTTTCCTTGAGATTATGCGTTTGATGGTTGCTAAAATATAATCAGAGTTAAATGGTTTGACTATATAAAGTTCAGCCCCTGCATCCATACCTTCGAGCTGCTTTTCCATATCATGATCTCCCGAAATTAAAATAAAAGGAATATGCGATTGTTCAGAATTACTTTTCACTTCTTTCATTAGAGCGATTCCATCCATTTCAGGCATATTAATATCACATAAAATAATATCAGGGTGAGAATCATTCAGGATTTTCAAAGCTTCTGAAGCTTTATTACAAGTAAAAACATTAAATTCCTCTATGAAAATCTCTTTAATTAACCATAATATCTCTACCTCATCATCTACAACTAACAAGGTAGGCTTATTATCATTAAAGTTATCTTGCTTTATTTCAAACAAAATATTATTTAAGCTAATTGTTTGGGGGGATGTTATTGGGGTTGACCTATGAATAGCCGCTGACTCTTTTTCAATTTCTTTTTGCGGTAATTTAACAATAAAGTTAGTCCACTCATTACGCACACTCGTTACGACAATTTCCCCTCCCAGTTGGATAACCATATTATTGGAAATAGCTAATCCTAAACCATTTCTAGATGTGGAAATTCCATTTTGCTGGTTTTCAAAATCATCTAAAATACTATATCTGTCAAAAATTTTATCTATATCTTCTTGTTTTATTCCTTTACCGAAATTCGAAATAGTGATATGTGCTTCTGCATTTACCTTTTCCGCCTTGATTTGAACTGAAGAGCCAATCTCACTATATTTAAAAGCATTAGATAAAAGATTGGTAATAATTGTCACTAAAAACTCTTTATCACTATTCCATATAAAATGATTCGGAGCATAAATGTAAAGTTGTATATTTTGTGATTCTGATAAATCCGAAAAAGAGATACATAACTGATTGATTATATCTGTAATATTTACAGATTCAATGACAGGCTGCTTATATCCTTTTTCAATTTTTCTAAAATCAATCAAGTCTTGTATTAATGAATTAAGTCGCTCAGCATTTTGTTGAATGATTGTTGCATATTTGATTGTTGATGCATCTATCTTTTTATTATTGAGCATTTTACTACAAGGTCCATAAATAAGTGTTAATGGCGTACAAAACTCATGTGCTATATTAGTGAAAAATCTTAATTTAGATTCATACATTTCCTCTTTATGCTTTTGCTCAATAACTCTTCTTCTCCTTCTTCTCTTTTTCTTCATACGAATTTTAAGACTACGTACAATTACTAAAGTCAGAAGTAAAATAACTAAAAGATAAGCTGCATAAGCTAAAGATGTTTGGTACCAAGGGGGGTGTATCTTTATTTTTATCGTAAATATTTCACTATCATTAAGTGTAGACAAGTCCCGGTATTTAGCTAACAAAACATATTCTCCTGGGGAAAAATTAGTCATGTTCAGCGTATTAGAATAACCGTTATCAACCCAAGAGTCGTTTATGCCTTCAAACTTATATTGATAGCTATAGTTGTTTATGTTTAAATAATCTCTAATATTAAAGCTGAATGAAAAAAAGTTTTGTTTATAATCTAAATTCAATATTTTAACTCCTTTTTTTTCTTGAAGAAAATCGTTTATATTAACCTTTTCTCCTTTTATAATCAAATTATCATAATAAAAATAAGGAGTATAGTCATTAGGGACATAGTCTTTGTTTTTCACGATACAAACAAAACCATTAATGCCTCCAAAGTACATATTTCCTGTTAAAGAATCTTTAAATGAGGCTCCATCAGAAAACTCACTAACCTCTAGACCATCTAAATGATTATAATTTCGAAAAGTATTATTTTTACTGTTATATTTTACTACACCATTGTTTGTGCTTAACCAAAAGCTAGTATCGTCTTCTTTAAGTATGCTATGAATTATATTATTGGGAAATCCGGATATCTTATTATATGTTTTATACTTTTCACTTTCTTCATATTCAATTAAACCAAAGGCAGTCCCTATCAAATACTTATTCTTCCCATCTTTAGCTATTGAATAAATTTCATTAAGCATATTGTCTTTAAATACCTGATTTGAAAGCATATTAGTTTCTGTATCTAAAAAAAACAGTCCAGAGCCCCTGTTTGCAGCTAGAAGGATATGCTCATTCGGTAAAATGGAATAAAAGTAATTTGAAGACATTTTACCATCATCAATAACAAATACATCAATAACCTTTAGCCTTGGTTTATCAAGCTCCCACTTTAGTTCTGCCTTTACAACACCCATTCCAACACTTGCCAGCCAAATAATTGAATCCTGCTCATATATATCGTGTAAATATTTAATAGGAGTTCCGCTGTATATTAAATCTACTTTTTCAATCTGATTTGTCTTATAAGAATAATAGTTTAAACCATCTTCTGTCCCAAGCCATAATATTGGATGTCTACTTTCTTTGATGGCATATACGGAATTGTCTGACAAATTAGAATTATCTACCGAAATATATTCTTTTTTAAACCCTAGTACATCACTATTAGCATTGTAATCAAATATTTTAATAATTCCGTCACCCTTACTTCCTAACCAAAGTGTACCATTTTCATCTAGGTGTAACGCCCTTATGGGACGATTAATATGATTTGTAAAGCTTTTTAAGGGAACAGAACGAATAGTATATAAATCATTTGTATATGAGAACACGCCTTGTCCATCTGTACCAATCCATATAATATCTTGATTTTGATCTTTAAGTAGGGTGAAAATCCCACTACTAATCAAAATATGTTCTGGTACGTACCCCATGTTCTTCCTCAACCTAAATAGACCTTTTGTTTTAAAACCAATAAATATGTCTTCTTGAAAAACTATTACAGAAGACACTTCACCATGTTCAGATATCAATGTTTTAAGGTTGACCAATGAGGTTGCTTGATGTTTTTCCGCATTGATTATAAATAAGTCATATGACTCGTCTATAAAGAGTAGTTCGGCTTCAGACTGAAAACAGTATTTAAGACACTTGGTATGCTGATAACCATTCCGTGCTTTTAATGATATGCCTCCATGACCATCATCGATAATTGAATAGTTCAGACTAGTCCCATCATACTTAACCACCTCTAAGTGATCTTCTTCCACATAGAAGTGAATAACATTATCAAATAAAAGCTCTGGAACACTAATCCGCCTAAAATCACCTACCGTTTTATCATAGTAAAAAATATAATGATCGTTTTTTATCACAAAAAAGTTATTACTAGAATCTTTTGCTGTAAAAAGTATATGATTAAATTCATGAAAACGTTGTATGGTTTTATCAGCTTGATTAAACCGATCAATACCATGATATGTTTGTATCCATAAAATATCATCTCCACCATTCGTTATTTTATCAATTAAACTTCCGGATAAACAATCTTTTTCTTCAAGAGGCAGATAGGGAACAATACTATAACCATTGTATTCATTAATTCCATCACACGTACCAATCCAAAGTATTCCTTTAGCATCTTGTGATAAAGATGTAATCGAATTATTAGATATATTTTCACTATTATTTATTTTTCTCAGGTTATATGCATAATGAGGTATAAAAACAAGCATAAATAAGGAAAGGAACAGTAGCTTTCTTCTAAAAGATGCCCTGTCACTAATGTTTACATTTAGATGCAAAACCATAAAAAACAGTTTTATCAGGTTATTTAATAAACAAAAATACTGTAAAAGCGCGAAGCTTTAGTTTTAACGCATATAATATCAGTTAATAATACTGACAAGGTAGTAAATATATATGACTTAGTTGTATTTTATGAAATTTTGATTTTATAACTTAACTTGTTCATGACTATATTTGCACAAACACCTATAAAGATGTATTATGAAAAACATCATTTATTCTTCAATAGTCTTTTTTTTATTAACTTCTTGTCTTATTAACGATAAGAATAACTCCCATACATACATTAATAAAGCGAATCAAACCCTTGACTCTATACATAAATACTATTCTTTAAAAACTAATAACTTAATGTATGAAACATACCCTAATAACTGTAATTATGAAACTAATTATTTAGTATCAGAAAATAAAGCGAATAAAGAAATTAAGTATGCTTACTTATGGCCCTACACTGGAGTTCTCTCTGCTACTATTGCTCTCTATGAAGCAAATCAGGACGAGAAAACCTATACTTACATTACAAAAGAATCACTACCTGGGTTAGAGAAATATTTTGATTCAACCAGAACCCCTTCTGCTTACTCATCATATATTAAGGAAAAAGAAAACACATTGTCTGATCGTTTTTATGATGATAATATTTGGGTGGGTCTAGACTTTACTGCGTTATACCTCATTACAAAAGAGAAATATTATCTGGAAAAGGCTCAAACAATATGGCGCTTTCTTCAAAGTGGAACGGACGACTTGCTAAATGGGGGTATTTATTGGGTAGAGCAAAATAAATCTTCAAAGAATGCTTGCTCAAACGCCCCTGCTTCTGTTTTTGCTCTAAAACTATATGAATGTACAAACGATATTGCTTATCTTAATCAAGCAATATTATTATATGAGTGGACAAAATCACATCTTCAAGATAAAGAAGACAAGCTCATATTTGACAATATAAAACTATCAGGAACTGTTGATTCAACTAAATATGCATACAACAGTGGGCAAATGATACAAGCAGCCTCCATACTTTATCGATTAACAAGCAATGAATTATACTTGCAGGAGGCAAAAGAAATAGCTAAATCAGCCTATAACTTCTTTTTCTATATAGATAATATGCAAGAAAGACAGCGTATATTAAAGAATACAGATATTTGGTTTATAGCTGTAATGCTAAGAGGATATATAGAGCTCTACCATCAAGATAAAAATACTGAATATTTGATTTCCTTTAAGCAAAACCTTGATTTTGCATGGGAACACATGCGCGACAAGAAAGGACTGTTTCATACCGATTGGACTGGAAGTAAAAAAGACGAAAAAAAATGGTTGTTAACCCAAGCTGGTATGGTGGAAATGTATGCACGTCTTTCTTTTTTCATCAACTAAAAAACATCTATAACACACTTAATATGAATTTAAATTTTAATCTCAAATCTGTATTAATTATTATCAGCCTGTTTATTTCAGGAAATACAGCATTTGCTTTTAGCAATGTTTTTCACTTGGTTAATGATAACACAAAAGTGGCAACTACACATAAGTACACGGTTTCTAATCGACCAGATATTGAAGATAGACTTTTTACATCAAAAGCTATAGAAAAAGAAATTAAGCGTGTAAAAAAATTGATTAAGCATCCTAAACTTCGTTGGATGTTCGAAAACTGTTTTCCTAATACACTAGACACTACCGTTCATTTTCGCATGATTGATGAAAAAGAAGACACCTTTGTCTATACTGGTGACATAGAAGCTATGTGGCTACGTGATTCAGGTGCTCAAGTATGGCCTTATGTTCAATTTGCCAAAAAAGATAAAGAATTGCGTAAGATGTTGGCCGGAGTTATTAATCGTCAGTTTTATTCAATCAATTTAGATCCTTATGCAAATGCATTTAATGATGGTCCCATTTTGGAAGACAATATGTGGGAAAGCGATATAACGGATATGAAGCCGGAATTACATGAGCGCAAATGGGAAATAGATTCTTTGTGTTATCCAATTCGTCTGGCACATGAATACTGGAAAGTTACCGGAGATGCTAGTGTTTTTGATGAACAATGGCTGAATGCCATCCAAAACATACTGAAAACATTCAAAGAACAACAGCGAAAAAATGATGTAGGTCCTTATAGCTTTAGGCGTAAGACAGATCGCGCTCTTGACACATTAAATAACGATGGTCTAGGAGCACCCGTTAAACCGGTTGGTCTGATTGTTTCTTCTTTTAGACCGTCAGACGATGCTACTACTTTTCAATTTTTGGTTCCGTCTAACTTCTTTGCTGTTACATCACTTCGGAAAGCAGCAGAAATACTAAAAATAGCCAATAAAAACCAGGAATTAGCTGATGATTGTTTGCAGTTAGCAAAAGAAGTTGAAAATGCTTTAAAACAATATGCAATATATGATCATCCTACTTTTGGAAAGATATATGCATTTGAAATAGATGGTTTTGGTAATCATATGTTAATGGATGATGCTAATGTGCCAAGCCTTTTAGCCATGGCATATTTAGGAGATGTTGATGTTAATGACCCTATTTATCAAAACACTCGTCGCTTTGTATGGAGTGAAAACAATCCTTATTTTTTTAAAGGAAAAGCAGGAGAAGGAATTGGAGGGCCTCATATAGGCTATAACATGGTGTGGCCAATGAGCATCATGATGAAAGCCTTTACAAGCACTAATGATCAAGAAATCAAAGATTGCATTCAGATGCTGGTTAATACAGATGCCGACACTGGTTTTATGCATGAATCATTTCATAAAGACAATCCGGAAAAGTTCACACGTTCCTGGTTCGCTTGGCAAAATACACTATTTGGAGAGTTGATTATTAAGCTAGTTAATGAAGGAAAAACAAACCTATTAAACAGTATCGATTAAATAACCTTTTACTTATAGAATTTTATGAATATGAAA
>CAZSWS010000024.1:0-33526 GCA_964610765.1 uncultured Parabacteroides sp. | reverse complement strand
ATATTGTCCTTTTTATATTCTGAAACTGGGCAGGTTTACATCCTTAATTAATAACTTGAATGGTTTTGTTTTCTCCAAAGCGCTTATTAGGTGGCGATATAAACGTTATTTGAATTTAGGAGAGTTATAAAAAGAGAAGTAAGTTAGTCCGCTTACTTTTTTTATGTATGTTTGTTTGCTTTTTTTGTAACTTTAATGGCATTCGGTGTATTAATAAGATAAATCAAAGGGGTTATAAACTAAAGAAGTAAAACCTAGGTGGCATGGAAAACAAAAACTCAGATTGCTTGTTGTGGGAAAAAGCTAAAACAGGAAATCGAAAAGCATTTGAAGAACTTTACATAAAATATACACCAGAGTTGTATTCATATGGTAGGATTTTTTCTGATGATTCAGAACTAGTAAAAGACTGCATTCAAGATGTTTTTTCTAATATTTTGAGAAAAATAGACACTTTAAAAACTCCGGAAAATATTAAATACTATTTGCTTTTGTCAGTGAAAAATCAACTCTTTATGGAGTTTAGGAGGTTAAGGTTTAACTCAGGTATTGATGTGGCAAACTTGGAGTTTGAAGCTGAACATATTGAATATGGTATGCAGACAAACAATGAATTAGATGAGAGAAAAGTTTATAAACTTAAGAAGCTCATCAATAGTCTACCCTCAAGGCAAAAAGAAATACTTTATTATAGATACTTTCAAGAGCTTTCAATAAAGGAAATAAGCACGTTGATGGATGTTAAATACCAGTCAGCTCAGAATTTAATACAGCGCTCATTAGAAAAGTTAAGAAAATCATTTGATATATTATTTCTAATTATTCTCAATGTGTTATTTTGAATTTCATTAAAAGTTCTGCTAGTTTTTAGCTATCTTATTACTCATCCTCCCCCCCCTTTTTTTAATTTCACAACAAATGTTTTAAAATAGTTAAATATTGGTAACTCTTTAATCTTTCTTGTTTTTTAGTGAGTATGTTTTGGTGTTTCATGCATATATAAAGTAAAAAATATGCGCTTTATGAATAATTCCAAGGATTACTCTAATTATAAATTCCAAGATTTTCTTACAGATGATTTTTTCATTGACTCACATAAAAGAGAAGGGTGGTCTGCTGAGGATTTTTGGAGTGAACAAATAAAATCAGGTAAGATTAATGTTGAGGAGTTTAATCTTGCAGAGATATTCTTGAAATCACTAACTATAAAAAAAGCTGAGCTTTCTACTTTGGAGTTTGATGAAATGAAGAAAGAATTTGCAAGGAAGCACTATCATTCTGGAAATAAGAAAATCTCCATACTTTCACAGAAAAAAACATTAATGTCAGTAGCTGCATCTATAGCAGCGATATTAATTATTGGTGGAGTCTATTTTGCAAATGTTTTCAATAAAAACATTCAAATTGAAAAAATAGCATCTTCCATGTTTGATGATGTTGTGACTAGTTCTACAGATGTTTTATTAAGAATCAGTGACCAAAAGCAAGTGTATTATATTAAAGAAGAAAATCCGCAAATATCTTTTTCTAGTGGTGTGTTTCAAGTGAATAATGAAAACACACCGATTAGTAATAATCATATAGGTCAAGAAGTGTTTAACCAATTATCGGTTCCAAGTGGGAAAAGGTCTACTTTAATTCTTTCAGATGGGAGTAAACTCTGGTTGAATGAAGACACAAGAGTTGTTTTTCCTAATTCTTTTAATCAAAAACAGCGAGAAATTTATGTAGATGGAGAGGTTTATATAGATGTCACTAAGGATGAAGAAAGAACATTTGTTTTAAAGACGCAGAGTGCAGAAATTAAGGTACACGGTACTTCTTTTAATGTGAAAGCTCATGAAAATCATGAAAAAACGACCGTTGTTTTAATTGAAGGTTCTGTTTCGGTAAGTGTAGATGAAAAGGAGATGTGTTTGGAGCCTAATGAAATGTTTTCTTTTGAAAATGGGATTGCCAAAGTGAAAAAAGTCGATCCAGATAGGTATGTGATTTGGAAAACAGGAGTCTACTACTTTAAAAGTAAAGGTTTAGCTGAAGTATTTGATGTCTTATCTGAATATTATGGAGTGACAATCATATATGATAAAAATGTAGCTAATAGAAGCTTTAGTGGCAAGCTGAATTTTTCTGATAATGTTGAGCAAATGTTGGGAAGCTTAAATAAAATACTTCAAATTTCCTGGAAAACAGACAATGGAAAATATTATATAGAAAGTCAATAATCAAATTTATAATTACTAACCTAAAACCTATAAAACATGTTTTTTACAAAAAAGAAAAGAATCAATGGTTGGAATAGACTATTGAATGCTAAAATTATGGTGTTTTTGTTTTTAGGAATAATGCTGCAGGCTAATGTTGTTGGGGCTGAATCCCAAATTAATGGCAGTTTATCCTTAAAAATAGAAAACAAAACAATCGAAGAGGTTATCGTAGAAATTGAAAGAAAAAGCGATTATTCTTTTTTCTACGAAGATGAAACTTTTAATAAGTTAAGAATTGTATCTCTTGATGTAAGAGATAAATCAGTGGAGGAAATTATTGTAGAATTATTTCAAGAAGGCGACAATACGGCCATTATTGATAAAAAGCAAGTCTACATTGTAAAAAAAGAGCAAACTACACCTCAAAAACTAATGATTTCCGGTGTTGTCAAAGATCAAAAAGGAGAAGTTTTGATTGGTGCCTCTATACGTGAAGTTGGAACCAATAATATTACTGTTTCAGATGTTAATGGTCGATTTACTTTATATAACATAAAAAACGAGGAATCTATTTTAAACTTCACCTATATTGGCTTTGTGCCGTTAAATATTAAGGTGGGAAAAGAATCCGAGCTTAATGTTGTTATGGAAGAAGACACTAAAGGACTGGAAGAGGTGGTTATTGTTGGTTATGGGCAACAAAAAAGAGAGAGTGTTGTTGGTGCCATAAGTACAGTTAGCCCTTCAACTCTTCGGATTAATCAGTCTCGCTCTGTTAGTAATGCCTTAGCTGGTAATGTTACAGGGGTTATAGCTGTGCAAAGAAGTGGAGAGCCCGGGAAGGATGCTTCAGACTTTTGGATTAGAGGGATTTCTTCATTTCAAAGTGTTGGTACTCAGCCGCTTGTTCTTGTTGATGGGATAGAAAGGAGCTTGAATGATATATCTCCTGAAGAGATTGAATCTTTCTCTATGCTTAAGGATGCAACTGCTACGGCAGTATATGGTGTTAGGGGAGCCAATGGAGTTATACTTATTCAGACGAAAAAAGGCAAACTAGGTAAGCCTAGAGTGTCGGTGAAGGCGGACTATGGAATCTCAACACCAACGAAATTACCCGAATTCGTAGATGGAGCAACCTATATGGAAGTGATGAATGCAGCTCATACGTTATCCGGTGGCAATGGCTATATGTATGCACCCGATGTTATTGAGATGACTAGAACTGGGGCAGATCCCGATTTGTATCCTAGTGTTAATTGGCTTAAAGCAACAACTAAAGACTATGTGCCTAATGGGCGAGTTAGTTTGGATATTAATGGGGGGAGTGAGCGTTTGCGTTATAGTTTAATCGTTGCTATGTATTCTGAGAAGGGAATAACAAAGACAGATAAAAATGTCGATTATGACGCAAGTAATAAATTGACTAGGTATAATGTGAGGTCTAATGTGGATATTGATGTGACTTCTTCTACAAATGTTGCTGTTAGCATTGGAGGATATATAATGAATCGAAATGAACCGGGAACAGCACCTAGTGAAATCATTGGACTATCATTTAAAAACACTCCCATAGTGCATCCGATTTTGTATTCAAATGGACAGATACCCGCTACAACATCACAAACGAACCCTTGGGCCGCATCAACAAACTCTGGTTATCAGTCTTATTTTCAGAGTAGTATACAGTCTCTTTTTGCAGTAACACAGGATATAGGAGCACTTTATAAACCTCTTGAGGGATTAAGAGTTAATGCAAAGTTTTCATTCGATACTTACAATTGGCATAATCAAAAAAGAACAAAAAGTCCAACAACATATTTCGCTAATGGAAGAGACGATCAGGGTAATTTACTTACCTCTATGACTAATAAAGGCAGTAATTTTTTAGGTTATTCAAAAGAATCCGGTGGCAATAGATATTTGTATTTTGAAGGGCAACTTGCTTATAATAAGACAATAGCAGATAAACATAGATTGGATGCATTGTTTTTATATAATATGTCTGATAAAATTGATGCAGATGCTGGTTCAGCAATTGCCTCCTTGCCTTATAGAACTCAAGGATTAGCAGGTCGTGTTTCTTATGGACTAAACGATACGTATTTTATTGAGGCTAACTTTGGTTTTAATGGTTCTGAAAACTTTAGATCTGGTAAAAGATGGGGCTTCTTCCCCTCTATAGCTGCAGGTTGGCTTATTTCTAATGAAAGCTTTATGGAGTCAATCAGTAATACCATATCAAAACTTAAAATAAGAAGCTCATATGGTTTGGTTGGAAACGATCGATTAGGCGGACGTCGTTTCTCTTATCTTTCTACGATTGATGGAGCGAATGGCTATAATTTTGGTATATCTGGTTCCAATGCTCTGGGTGGCTATCAGGAAGGTGATTTTGGGATACCGGACTTAACTTGGGAAACGGTTAAGAAGTTTAACTTTGGGGTAGAATTAGGCTTGATAGATGCTATTGAGCTTCAAACAGATGTCTTTCATGAACGCCGTGAAGATATCTTTATGCAAAGAAAGACCATTCCTGAACTTTCAGGATTTACTAAAGCTCCGTGGGCAAACTATGGAATAACAGAGAATAAAGGTTTTGAATTGACTTTAGATATGAATAAGAGTCTTTCAAAAGATTGGTTTATATCTGCAAGAGGTAGTTTTACTTATGCGACCAATGAAATAATTGAATATGACGAGGCTGAGTCTATGAAAAACACAACTCGCTCAAGAACAGGACAGCCTGTTCATCAATATTATGGACTTGAAGCTATAGGATTGTTTCAAGAAGAAGACTTTGATGCAAATGGAAATTTACTTAAAGGTATTCCGGAGCATACATTTAGTATAGTAAAACCTGGTGATATACGTTATAATGATACGAACAATGATGGAAGAATAGATGCTTATGACGAAAAACCGATTGGTAAACCCTATGTACCTGAGATTGTATACGGTTTTGGCTTAAGTGTTACTTATAAGAATTTCGATATTAGTGCATTCTTTCAGGGAACAGGCAATTTTTCCAACAGATTGGGCGGAGCTCAATTGATACCCGGCAGTGGTGGTGGAGGTCTTGGTAATATTTATACTAACTATGACGACCGTTGGAAACCTGAAGATCCTTATAAAAATGTGTTTTGGCCGCGTATAGCTTCTTCTGTAAGTAATAATAATTCATATAGTTCTACATGGTGGTTGCAAGATGCTTCTTATTTGAGGCTTAAAAACTTTGAAATGGGATATACTTTACCCAAAGGTTTTCAGAAGAAAGCCGCCATGCGCAATGCAAGAGTCTTCTTTAGAGCATCTAATTTGCTGACATGGAGTTCATTTAAACTATGGGATCCGGAGATAGGCTCTTCTGATGGATTAAAATATCCATTGATGAAAGTTTTCTCAGTAGGATTTGAAGCCTCTTTTTAATAAATCAAAGATTTTAAAAGTATAAACTAATTAATCATGAAAAAGATAGCTATAACAATATTATTTATATCTAGTTTGATTATTGCTTCATGCGATTTTCTGGATAAAAGACCGGATGACCAACTTGATATAGAAATGGTTTTCAATAATGCGGATAATACAAAATCTTGGTTGTCTGCGATTTATAACCTAATACCAGATCCCTTATGGGATTACTCTAGTTATGCATATGGTTATTCTATGATGTCTGATGAAGCGCATATGGCATCATCATTGGGACAATTTGGATGGGGAAATCTAATGAATGTTCAACAAGGTAACTGGACTCCAACCATACAAGTTCCTGGAAGAGATATTTGGAAAGACACCTATCAAAAAGTTAGATCAGCCCTGATATTTTTGAACAACGTAAAAGAAATCCCAGATCAAAGATTGACGGTCGAAGTGGTGGAAAGATATAAAAATGAAGCTCGTTTTTTAGTAGCCTATTATTACACCAGAATGCTTGAAGTATATGGACCTTTTCCTTTAATAACAGAATTGTCAGATGCTGATGCTTCTGCTGCAAATTTATTTAAAACACGAACTCCTTATGATGAAATTGTTGATTATTTGGATCACGAGCTTCTTGAGCTTTCAAAAGTGCTACCAGTCGAATATGAAGATATAGATGTAGGGCGGCCAACAAAAGGAGTTTGTTTAGCTGTAAGGGCTAAAATGCTCATGTTTGCTGCAAGTCCCCTTTTTAATGGGAATCCTGACTACGCGAGTGAGAAAAATAAAGATGGCACTTTATTGTTTAGTCAAACTGTTGATAAGGAAAAGTGGAAAAAAGCAATAGATGCCACCAAACTTGTATTGGATATGCCCCAGTATCAGTTGTATAAAGAATACAATGATGATGGAACGATTGATGCATTATTGTCATGTATGAATGTTCATCTTAAAACGTTAAGCGAAAATGAAGAAATAATTTTTGCATTTCCCAAAAAGACAGATTGGCAGTATGAATATCATATTTTACCTAGAGGGTCCGGGTGGGCTGGCTGTCTTGGCGCAACGCAGAACTTAGTGGATGCCTTTTTCATGAAGAATGGATTGTCTATAAATGATTCAGGGTCTGGTTATAAAGATACAGGTTTTTCTAGTGAGGATGTTTCTTATAATACCAAGTATAAATGGGCAGATATAAATGAAACAGAGGGCTTAGTAACTAGAAAAGGCACCTTTAATATGTATGTAAATAGAGAACCACGGTTTTATGTTAATATAGGCTACCATGGACAGTATTGTTCTTTTGATAAATCAGGAAGAAATTTGAACTTTCTTAACGGGGGGAACGATGGAAAACCTTCGCATGACAGTCCTATTGCTGGTTATCAGTTTAGAAAAGCTGTTAATCCTTCTATAGAGCACGGGGTTGACTTCCCTTATAAACCAGGTACGTTAATAAGATTGGCTGAAATGTATTTAAATTACTCAGAGGCTTTGACAGAGTATAATTATGAAAGTAATAAAGTGGAGGCTCAGAAGTATTTAAATTTAATTAGAGAAAGAGCTGGGTTACCTAAGGTTAAAGAAAACTTGACGAAAGATGAAATGTTAGAAGCTTTGATGAAAGAGAGAAGAGTTGAATTTGCTTTTGAGGGAGGAATGCGCTACATGGATTTAAGAAGACGTAAAATGATGGGGAACGTGTTAAATAAGGAACCAATTAAAGGTATGAATGTAGAGGGGAAAACTAATAACGATTTCTTTAAAGTAGTTGAAATACAGCAACGCGTTTTTAGTGATAAAATGTATTTATGGCCAATACTGCAAACGTATGTAGATAATAACCCACAATTGATTCAAAATAAAGGATATTAAAGAGAATTATTATGTTAATAAATAAATTAGTAAAACTTCTCGTACTACTCGTTCCTATAATTAGCTTTGGATGTAGTGACTCTAAAACGGAAGGTGTTGAATCAAAAATAACTGTATCTGTTTTGCCTACTAAAGAACTAATTGTTGAAGCTGAAAGTAGCAAAGTGAGTTTTGATATAACAACTAAACCAAGCGATATTGGGTTAGATTACACAACTAGTGTTAGTTGGTTGAAAAAAGATCAATCTAATGAGACTACATGGATTGTAGATGCCAATAAAAGTGAGGTAAGTAGAAAGGGGAAAATTTACATTCTTGAAAATTCAACTAAGCTTCAATTGGATACAATCTATATAACTCAAAAATCAATTACAGGAGAAATTATTGAACCTGAAGTAGAGTATACGGAAAAAGATGTTCCCTATAGTGTTCCATTTGCAGGAAATTCATATATAACATATCCTGAAAACTCTGACGCAATAAATAGTCATACAGGAAACTTCAATTCTGATTGGACTGATGAAAACCTTGTTGTCAGTACCTATTTTAGAATTGGAGGTACTGGTGAGCTTAAGATTGGTTTCGTTGGTAGTAACCCCTCTGGTGTAAGCAAGGTTAGATTTACTGTTGAGGGTAAGTCATATGATGTATATATAAGTGGTGCTGCTAAAAAGGTATATGGAATAGCTGCAATTGATAAACTTAAGCCTGGTTATGTTAAAGTGGATATGCAAGGTGTTTCTAAATCAGGAAGCAACTTTGGTAACATATCTTATATTCGTTTTGGTGGCGAAGCATCTCATGAAACAAATAACTATGTAACAGAAGAGGAAATGGCAAAAGACAATTTGAATTGCTATTTCTTTAGACGAGGTGCTTCTACTCACTATTGGTATACTATGCCTTCTGAAGATGTTGAATATTTTTATAATGAAGTTCTTATTACAAAAGAGAACTATGTAAATAGTTCATATTTTATGATGAATGGTTTTTCTGAAGGCTATATGGGTATACAGGTTGATGGAAAAGGAAAACCGAAGATTTTATTCTCTGTATGGAGTCCCTATCAAACAGACAATCCGGAAGATATACCTGAGGATAAGCGGATAAAACTATTAAGAAAAGGCAAGGATGTAACTGTTGGAGAGTTTGGAGCAGAAGGCAGTGGTGGACAGAGCTGGTTGAATTATGACTGGAAGCCTGATGTCGTGTATAAAGCGTTAGTGGGAGTTAAACCTGACGGAAAAGGTAGTACAGTTTATACTGCTTATTTTTTTGCTGATGATGAATGGAAACTAATAGCTTCATTTAGTAGACCAGAGACATCAACGAATTATAAGGGAGCCTATTCTTTTCTGGAAAATTTCGATCCCAAAAACTCTGTGCTAACTCGTGCTGGGAGGTATGGAAATCAATGGGCTAGAACTACTTCGGGTGTGTGGAAAGAGGTTACTGAGGCAAAGTTTAGCTATGATGGAACAGCAGAGATAGGAATGAGGAAAGATGTATATGGGGTAGTAGATTCTGAAACAAATATGTTTGTTCTTCAAGGGTTTGGCTTTTTTGATGACTTTTTAAAAAGTGGTACTTTGTTAAAAAGGAATCCAAGTAGTAGCGGCGCACCCAAAATAGATTTTGATGCGCTAGAAAAAATACCATCAATTGATTAAATATAATAACATGAAAAAGATATTATTGTTTTGCCTCTTAAGTTTAGGCTTGATTTTGGCAGTGAGTTCTTGTGAGGATTATGATGTGAATGTTGGAGGGGATCCGGGAGTCGAAGTAAACGTTAATTTATCTCCTGACGAGTCTTTAGATTTTACAGCAGAGGCAGGTTCTGCCGATATTTCTGTAGTAACAAATATGGATGAAAAGTATATTTCTATTGCTTTAGATTCTAAAGATGATGAGTGGTGTAGTGTGAAACTAGAAGGAACAAATATAAATGTTTCTGTGAGTGAGAATATAAGATATACATCTCGTTCTATAAATTTGAAAGTTAAAGTATTCAATGTTACTAAAATTATTACGATAAATCAAACTGCAAAAGAATTTGTCGTAGAACCTAAACATCCGATAGAAGGAGTTTACAGAATAAATATACCTAGTCTTGCAGACTTTAATATGTCTAAAATATATAAAACAATGGATGGGCAACAGAAGATTGTTGAAATTTGCTTAGAGTATTTAAATAATGAGCAGATATCTTCAAAGGCAATTGTAGCATATGTAGGAGAAGGTGGAGCTGCTGATTATTCTGATGGAAGAGTTGTTGCATTGATAAATGAGGATGGAACTATTTCTGCAGATCCAATAAATGGAGGACAGGCCATTTTTGAGAAAGAAGATAATTCGTTAAGTTATATACCAGGAACGGAAAACTCAACATCTTTTATTTATGTATCTGCTTATGGGATTACGTTAGAGGCACAAGAAAGCCAAGATGGATCGCCTATCAAAGAAATCCTTTCTGAGCCATATATCGTAAAAGATATTGTAGGTAATGAATATCCGGTCGTTAAAGTCGGTTGTGAGGTATGGTTAGGTGCAAACTTACGTACTACAAAATTCGATGGAGGAGAAGAGATACCTTTAGTTGCTAAAAAAGATATAAGTCAGTATAAAAGAGAAAAACCTTTTGCAACTTATCCACGTGAGGATTCTGATTTAGACCCGGCTGTATTTGGCTATTTGTATGGTCCCGCTACTGTGAAAGGAGATTATGAAGATTTGCTAGGAAGATCAATTGTTGATGGAAATTGGCGAGTTAGTACAGGAGGGGGAGATAATTCCGGTCTGATGGGGACAGGTACGGACTGGCAACGCTTATTTAAATATATAGGTAAGGATCAGCTAGGAGCAATTTTAAGTACAGGCTATTCGTGGAATGGAGGAGGTGCCGGAGAATTTAATCCAGATTTAGTATCTAATATTACCGGCTTGTCAGTAGTTGCTGCAGGTGAGATGTATGGTATAGATGGATCTCCATTTGTTATAGGTGGTTCAAACCAGGCATTTTTCTTCTATGGTGGAGGAGGTGCTCAGGGATATAATTTTGCCGAAAGAGATGGTAGAACGGCAGACCAGGCTGGCGTAAGAAAATGGGATCATGGAAATGATGCTTGTTCTATAAGATTGGTAAGAATAGACTAATATTTATAAATTTACTACTAAATTCCTCCCATGAGAAAATATATTCTTGTGGGAGGATTTGTGTATAATGAGCTTTTAATTGGTATATGGAGATTATTAGAAAATGATATATGCGAGTTTAATTAGTCTATATATTGAAAGCTTATCCCTATCCCGCTTTTTTATTAAAGATTCAGTTTTTCTTACGCTTACAGCTTGTTTTATCTAGAATTCACAGCTGTGAGCCGATTAGTTTGCATGCGGAAGAAATGCAGTTTTTTTCTTATAAAAAAGTTTGTTCAAATGGAAATGTTTAATATATTTGTGATATCAATATAATATCACTTTTAAAACATCAATCATGGAAAGGAAAGAAAAAAAATTTGAAGGCATGAGGCTCTCCGGCTTCGTCACTCTTTTTATTATTTTACTTATAGTCGTATTTGCAATTTGGAGTTTTACGCACAACGATGATTTATATGTAGGTATAGGTTTTCTGTCACTGCTAGTAGCTACCATTTTATGCTTTGGGTTTATTGTTATTGAGCCAAACAATGCCCGGGTGATGATCTTTTTTGGGAAATACCGAGGAACTATCATGGAAAATGGTTTTTTCTGGGTGAATCCGCTTTACAATAAAAAAGGAATAACTTTACGTGCCAGAAACTTGGATGTTCCACCTATCAAAGTGAACGATAAGGTTGGTAATCCGGTAATGATTGGGTCGGTACTGGTTTGGAGGGTGAAAGACACCTACAAAGCCATGTTTGATATTGACACCTCTTCATTTGGTGTGATGAAAAACACGACTACTACGATGACTTCAGTCGCACAATCCAGCAGAATGGGAGCGTATGAAAACTTTGTGAAAATACAGGGTGATGCTGCTTTAAGAGAAGTGGCCGGGAGATATGCGTATGACAGTAATGAAGGCAAAGGAGGTGATGAGATTACTTTGCGTTCTGATAACGGTGAAATCAGCAAACAGCTGGAAGAAGAATTGAATAACCGTTTAGCCATTGCCGGAATTGAAATCATTGAAGCCCGTATTAACTACCTGGCTTATGCAGCAGAGATAGCCAGTGTGATGCTTCGCCGTCAACAAGCAGACGCAATCATTGCTGCACGTGAAAAGATAGTAGAAGGTGCTGTAAGTATGGTTCAACTGGCTTTAGATAAGTTGAAAGCTGAAGCAATCGTTGATTTGGATGAAGAGCGTAAGGCAGCCATGGTAAGTAATTTATTGGTTGTATTGTGTGCTGACGAGGCAGCACAGCCAATTGTGAATGCAGGAACACTTCATCATTAAGAAAACATTGTGTCGAAGAAAGAAAAAGAAAATACAACTAAGAGTTTTGCTTTGCGTATCGATAAGGAAATGATGGATGCGATAGAGAAGTGGGCTGCGGATGAATTCAGGAGTACGAATGGACAGATTCAATACATCTTAGATCAAGCCTTGCGTAAAGCAGGCAGGGTGAAAAAGAAGTAGTCTTTTATCTGAAAAAGCACATGTTGCGAAGTACGCAGGTCACAGCTATAAATATTTTTTATCATAATCGGGTAGGGTCTTAGGCTCTACCCGAGCTTTTTATAACGACTTGTTCATGCCGTGTGGCGGGCTTTTTGAGGTTGATCAAGAAGGTAAGTGGCTGGTTGTCCATCTGTGTGCTTGTTTTATTCGTTATAAATCCAGTAATAATATATATCTTTGCCGTAAATAATTTACTATGGGAGATGACAACAAATTGCGTTTGTTAGAGCACATTGACTACCCGCAAGATTTAAGGGAACTGTCGTCTGATAAGCTTAAAACTGTCTGTGATGAGCTACGTCAATATATAATTGATATCTTGTCTGAACACCCCGGACATTTAGGCTCTAGTTTAGGCACGGTAGAGTTGACAGTTGCTTTGCATTATGTTTTCAATACACCTCAAGATAAGATTGTATGGGACGTAGGTCATCAGGCCTATGGGCATAAGATACTTACCGGAAGAAAGAAAAACTTTCACACACTTCGTAATTATAAAGGAATAAGTGGATTTCCTAATCCTGAAGAGAGTGAGTATGACGCTTTTATAGCAGGTCATGCTTCTAACTCTATTTCTGCAGCACTTGGTATGGCGAATGCTTTTCATTTATTAGGTGAAGATGAAAGGCAGGTTATAGCTGTGATAGGAGATGGCTCTATGACCGGAGGACTTGCATACGAGGGTCTGAACAATGCGTCATGTAATAAAAATAATTTGCTGATTGTTTTGAATGATAACGACATGGCTATTGATGAAAATGTTGGAGGATTGAGTCAATACCTTGTAGGCATCACAACCAGCAAGACGTATAATAGAATACGGTATGATATCTATAAGCAATTGCGAAAATTGCGACTTATTGATGATAGTAAACGAGGCAATATACTGCGTTTCAATAATAGTCTGAAAGCCTTATTGACCCAGCAACATAATATGTTTGAAGGGTTTAATATCCGATACTTTGGTCCGGTAGATGGGCACGATGTAGATTCGCTTGTGCGAGTGCTTGGAGAAATTAAAAATCTGAAAGGACCTAAAATACTTCATATTAAAACCAAAAAAGGAAAAGGGTTTACTCCGGCTGAAAAGTCAGCTACGGAGTGGCATGCTCCAGGCTGTTTTAATAAAGAAACGGGACAACGCGTCATCGTTCCTTGTTCTAATTCACCCCAATTATATCAAGATGTTTTTGGTCATACACTGGTTGAACTGGCTGAACGAGATGAACGGATTGTTGGGATTACTCCGGCGATGCCTACCGGTTGTTCGATGACCTACCTGATGAAGGCTTTCCCGGATAGAGCTTATGATGTAGGTATAGCTGAGGCACATGCTGTGACTTTTGCTGCCGGATTAGCCAAAGAAGGCATCATTCCTTTTTGCAATATCTATTCTTCCTTTACACAACGAGCTTTTGATCAGGTGATACACGATGTAGCTATCATGAACTTGCATGTTGTGCTTTGTTTGGATCGAGCCGGCTTAGTAGGCGAAGATGGGGTAACACACCACGGACTTTATGATATGGCTGCTTTACGTCCTATTCCTAACTTAACGATTGCATCGCCCATGAACGAGTGGGAGTTGCGGAATTTGATGTACACCGGTTATAAGGTGGCTCAGGGACCTTTCGTTATTCGCTATCCGAAAGGAAAGGGTGAAACTGTTGATTGGCAGAATGCTATGGAAGAACTGCCAATAGGAAAAGGAGAAAAAATAAAGGAAGGAACAGATGTAGCCATTTTATCCATAGGTCCGATTGGAAATAAAGTGTTGCAGGCTATTCACAAATTAGAAGAAAAACATATTTCTGCGGCCCACTATAACATGATTTATCTTAAACCTATCGATGAAGAGCTGTTGCATGAAGTAGGTAAGAAGCATAAGGTGGTAGTGACTGTAGAGGATGGAACCATCGTGGGAGGATTAGGAACAGCTGTAATGGAATTTATGCTTGAGCATGGTTATGCGCCACGGTTGAAACGTATCGGTGTAAGCGACAAGTTTATAGACCATGGAACTATTTCAAAATTGCATGAAGTATGTGGGATGGACGCTGAAGGCATAGCGGATACGGTAACTCAGCTATTGGAAGATACGCATGCTGAACTTAAGCCGGTTTGGCATGTAAACTCATTACATAATTCCTAATTCAATGGATCTGTTTTTGCTGAAAATAAAGTAATTCTATTGTATGAAAATTGTAATTGCAGGAGCGGGCGAAGTGGGTACACATCTTGCTAAAATGTTATCTCAGGAAGACCAAGATATTATTTTGATGGATGCAGATATTAATCGTCTGAATGCTATCAGTAATCCGATGGATATCATGACCTTTGCAGGGAGTCCTACCTCGCTGAACGATTTGCAGGATGCCGGAGTCAAAGATGTTGATTTGTTTGTGAGTGTTACTCCGGAAGAAACGATGAATATTACTTCTTGTATTTTAGCGAGCAATTTGGGTGCCAAACAAACCATTGCCCGTATTAATAACTATGAATATCTGATTCCTAAAAATAAAGACTTTTTTAATAAGATAGGGGTAGGGTCAATGATTTATCCCGAAATTTTGGCAGCAGAGGAAGTCGTATCAGCTATACGTTGGCCTTGGATGCGTCAATATTGGGATTTGTTGGGTGGTGCTTTTTCCCTTATTGGAGTGAAAGTAAGAGAAAATGCCCCTATCGTTAACAAGCAATTATTACAGTTGTTATCCAGCGAGAAAAAGAAATACCACGTGGTAGCTATCAAACATAAGAATAAAACGATTATCCCCCGTGGGATGGATAAGATAGAAGCCGGTGATATTTTGTTTTTTACCTGTACACGTGAACATATTAAAGATGTACAGCAAGAGACCGGTAAGAAAAGCTTAGAGGTGAAGCGTGTCATTATTATGGGAGGCAGCCGAATTGCTATACGCGCTTGCCAGTATTTGCCTGATTCAATTAATATCAAAATCATTGAGATAGACCGAGAGAAGAGTTTTCGTATTGCAGACGAAGTGCCCGACAATGTGTTAATTATTAATGGGGATGCGAGAGATCCTTATTTGTTGGAACAGGAAGGCATTCGCGATACAGATGCCTTTGTTGCTTTGAGCGAAAATTCCAGCACGAATATATTGGCTTGTGTGGCAGCTAAGCGTTATGAAGTGGCTAAGACCATAGCGAAGATAGAGAATATAGACTATATACAGTTAGCGGAAAAAATGGATATAGGCTCTGTGATTAATAAAAAGCTGATTGCGGCCAGTCATATCTATCGTTATTTGTTGGATGCGGATGTTTCAAATGTGAAATTCTTGACTTTTGCAGAAGCGGATGTGGCTGAATTTATTGCGCGACCCGGCTCGAAAATAACGAAGAAGAAAATAAAAGATTTGAAGCTTCCCCGTAATATGACGCTGGGAGGGCTGATACGAAACGGAGTTCCTATGCTTATTGAAGGGGATACGCAGATTCAAACCAGCGATCATGTTGTTGTCTTTTGTATAGAGAACGCATTACGTCAGATGAAAGATTATTTTAATTGATTGTCTATGAGTATTATCAAGATTAATCACCACCTTATCTTGAGGCTCCTTGGCATGACCTTCATTCTGGAAACAATCTTTATGTTGATTCCGGTGGGAGTTTCTTACCTGTATCAAGAGGCAGATTTCTATCCTTTTATTTACTCTAATATTATTTTATTTATAGTTGGTTTAGTCTTCTATTTATTAGGTAAAAGATCAAAGAATGCTTTTGGAGGGAAAAAGGAAGGCTTTATAACGGTGACCTTGATATGGGTGTTATTGCCTCTTTTTGGTATGTTGCCCTATTTATTTGGAGGCTATATCACAAATTTCACAGATGCTTATTTCGAGTCGATGTGTGGATTCTCGACGACCGGAGCCAGTATTTTGAGCGATATTGAAGTTCTTCCCCATGGTTTATTACTTTGGCGAAGTCTGACGCAATGGCAAGGCGGTTTGGGAATCATCGTATTTACTGTTTTTTTAATGCCCATGATGACGGGGGGAGCTTCCTTTTTATTTGATGCAGAAACAACAGGTTTTACGCATGATCGTTTTTTGCCCCGTATAAAAAAGTCGGCAGCCTATTTATTCCAAATATATTTCTTACTCACACTTCTTGTGATTTTCTTATTATGGCTAGGTCCTATGAATTTGTTTGATGCAATCAGCCATGGATTAGCTACCATCTCAACAGGAGGATATTCTACTAAAAATCCGGGCATAAGCTATTGGCAATCGGCCTATACGGAGTATGTGATGATTGTATTTATGTGTATTGGGGCGACCAATTTTCCGTTGATGTATATGGCGTTGAAAGGGAATCTTAAAAAGATAAAAGGTGAAGAAGTTCGTTGGTTTTATATCTATTTGTTCGCTGCTTTTGTGATTGTTACGGCCTGGTTGTTTTATAACGATTATGGATATGGCATTGAAGAAACCATTCGTAACTCAGCGTTTCAGGTTGTTTCCTTAGCTACTTGCACAGGCTATTCCAGTAGTGATCATCTGATATGGGGACCTTTCTTTTGGATGATAGCCATTGTCTTAATGATTACAGGAGGATGTACAGCATCTACCAGTGGTGGAATCAAAATAGGGCGCATTGTGATTTTAGCAAAAAATCTGCTGAATGAATTTAAGAAGCAGACCCATCCGAACGCTATCTTACCGGTTCGAATGAATGGTAAAAGCTTGTCGAACGACGTGGTCAACCGTATATTAGCCTTTATATTTGCGTATATTACATTGATTGTCCTTAGTACATTAATTCTTACATTTGAAGGATTGAACTTTGAAGAAGCATTAGGTGCATCGATAAGTGCAATTAGTAATGTAGGGTCAGGTTTTGGCTCTTTTGGTCCTGGCGGTAGCTTTATTGAGTTGTCTGTCTTCTCTAAATGGTATTTAGCCTTTTTGATGATGGTTGGTAGGCTGGAGATTTTCACGGTATTAGTGATTCTGCTTCCCGGATTTTGGAAGCAATAATATTTACTTTTATTGATTAACTGTCTGATGAGAAAGATACTAACGTGTATAAGCCTTTTTTTGATTTTAGCCATGTCTATGTCGGCTCAAAAAGTCGGCTTAGTGCTTAGCGGTGGAGGAGCTAAAGGAGCGGCACATCTTGGTGTAATCAAAGCACTGGAAGAAAATGATATTCCTATTGACTATATCACCGGTACATCTATCGGGGCAATTGTGGGAGCTTTGTATGCTATTGGTTATACGCCGGATGAGATGCTTGAACTTTTTCTATCAGACGATTTTGCTAGCTGGCAAAGTGGTAAGGTAGAAGTGCAGCATCGTAACTTCTTTGTGGAAAAAGATATTACATCTGAGTTTTTTCAAATATCGCTTGACTTTTCTGACTCTTTACAGGTTAAAGCTCATATTCTGCCTAGCAGTTTGATTAATCCTATTCAAATGAATCAGGCCTTTATGGGGCTGTTTGCACAGGCAACAGCCAAGTCGGGCTGGAACTTCAATAATTTATTTGTTCCGTTTCGATGTGTGGCTGCTGATGTATATAACAAAAAACCTGTTGTGTTTCGAAGTGGAGATATAGGTGATGCTGTACGTGCTTCCATGACTTTTCCTTTGGTGTTTAAACCAATCTGGAAAGATAGTGTTCCTCTCTTTGACGGGGGGATTTATGACAACTTTCCTACGTCAGTAATGCGTAATGATTTTCGACCTGACTTTATTTTTGGTTCAATCGTTGCCGGTAAACAGAAAAAGCCCAATGATAAGCTTTATGACCAACTTGAAACCATGATTATGCAAAAGACAGACTATTCCGTAAGTGAAGAAGAGGGGATGGTTGTTCAGTTTTCTTTTCCGGATATTAGCTTGCTGGACTTTCCGGAGAGTAAGGCATTAATGGATAGTGGATATCATCGCACATTGGCTATGATTGATTCGATAAAAGCCCGTGTGCCTGAAAGAATAACTAGAGAGGAAAGGCAGCAACGAAGACAAGCATTTAAGAACAGTTTGCCTCCTTTGAAGTTTAAAAATGTTATTGTGCGGGGAGTGACAAACGAGCAAAGAACCTTTATTGAAAACGAAATGCATCGCGATATTAACGGCGAGTTTTCGATGGAAGAGTTTAAACGTGTTTATTTTCGGATACTTGCTTCCGGCAAAATTCAGGAGATTCGTCCACAAGCAGTCTATAACTATAAAGAGCGTTCGTTTGATTTATACTTGAACGCAACAATACGTAAAGAGTTAGACATAACGATAGGAGGAAATATCTCTTCTCATCAAGCCAATCAATTATATTTAGGGCTGGGTTATGATGGTTTAAGGCGCTATGCAACAAGTCTTGACCTGAACTTTCAAATGGGTAATTCATTCAGTGGAGCGATGTTTAACGCTCGGTTGTTTTTGCACTCTAAAATACCGTCATACTTAAATATACGGACGGCCTATTCTTTTCGTAAATATAGCGAAAGCCAATCGCTATTTTATGAAGATGTTCTGCCATCCTTTATTAAACAAAAAGAGATGTATGCTAAGCTCAGCTATGCATTTCCGATATTTAACAAAGCAAAGATTGAACTGGTGCTGGGTATTGCGAGGCAGAATGACTTTTACTATCAAACGTCTACGGTTGATTTTTCGAGCGAAAAGTATGATCGTAGCTTGTATAACTTGTATTCAGCCTCCTTTTTTGTACATAGAAACTCGCTTAACTTTAAGCAATATCCCACTTCCGGACGTTTACAGTATTTGTCAGCCGGATTTTATACGGGCAATGAAGAATACAAACCCTATTTTCCCGGTAAGCATCAGGTGCATTCAAAGAAAAACCTGAGCTGGTTTCAGGTTAATGCGAAGTGGCATCATTATCATTCCTTTAATAAGTCATTTTCACTGGGGGTAAATGGTGAGGTATACCTTTCGAATAAGCGCCTGATGAATAACTATACTTCGTCCATTTTGCATGCTCCGGCTTTTACGCCTACACCCCACAGCCTGATTGTGTTTAATGAGGCTTTTCGTGCTAATCAATACGGGGCTTTAGGTTTGATACCCATTTATAAGTTTAACGATATGTTCAGCTTTCGATTGGGGTTATATGGTTTTGCTCCTTTGAAAGAAATAAAAAAGAGTGTGGTGCTACTGGAAGATAAAACCTATTTAGATGAGCCATATTATGGCAAAGTGTTCCGCAAATTTCATTATATGGGCGAGGCGGCACTCGTCTTTCAGATACCTTCTTTTTCTGTTAGTGTATATGCCAATGGATATAGCTATCCACGCAGCAACTTTAACTTTGGTATCAATATAGGGTATCTGATATTTAACCAAAAATTTACGGAGTAAAAGTCGGTTAGACTTCCCTATTCTTACTTTTCCTCTTCCTGTTGTGCGTGGAAAGAAGTAAGGAACAAATTGATTGTATGAGAAAAACTGTATCTTTGAACGTGTTTTCTAACTGGGAAACATGAATAAACATCCTCTTAAAACAAAAGAAAATGTATAACGCAGACGAACAATTTAAAAAGTTAGGCTTAACATTGCCTCCTCCACCACCCCCTGCAGGGTTATATAAACCGAGTTTAGTAGTTGACAACAAGTATCTTTATTTGTCAGGACACATGACTTTTAAAGAAGATGGTTCGTTGATTATTGGGCGAGTCGGGGTCGACTTGGATAAAGATGAAGCAAAACTGGCTGCACGTCAAGTGGGCTTAGTTCTGTTGTCAACCGTTCAGGCGAGTCTTGGAAGTTTGAATAAAGTAAAGCGTGTAATCAAGCTGTTTGGTATGGTCAATTGTATTCCTGATTTTACTGAGGCTCCTTATGTTGTGAATGGTTGTAGCGAATTGTTTGCTGCTGTTTGGGGACCCGATAATGGTGTAGGCACGCGTAGTGCAATTGGGGTAGCCTCATTGCCTAGCAATATACCTGTTGAAATAGAAGCTATTTTTGAACTTTATTGAACCCATGAGGATTCTTATTATTAGGACAGAATAGCCTTATTATATAGTGGGAAAGCAGCCGGACGGGTTACCTTAATGGCTCTTTCCCTTGTTTTTTAAAGAAAAGAATCGTTCAGTTTGTTTTGAGAGAAACAAAATAGAATGATGTGTATAATAAAATAGTTGAAGTAAAGATGTTTGAGTTTTTAGAAGTTTATCCTTGGTTGTTGCCTGTAATTATCTTCTTTGGGCGTATTTTTGACGTAACATTAGGTACTCTGCGTATCATATTTGTATCAAAAGGAGAGAAATATATTGCGCCTGTAGTTGGCTTTTTTGAAGTGTTTGTCTGGGTCGTTATTATTTCGCAAGTTTTAGCTCAGGCTAATGACTTTGTAGCCTATTTCTCCTATGCTGCCGGCTATGCATCCGGTAATTTTGTAGGGATTATTATTGAGCAGCGGATTGCCTTTGGTGTAATCCTGTACCGTATTTATACTAAAAAAGATGGTCAAGGTTTGGTATCAGCTCTGAATCATAAAGGGTTTGGCTCTACCCTGATTAAGGCGCACGGTGCGAAAGGCGATGTAGACATTGTTGAAGCAGTCATTAATCGCAAAACGGCTAAGGAGATTGAAAAATTAGTTTCATCCTTTGATGAAGATGCCTTCTATATTGTAGAAGATATTCGCTCGAAGCAACGTGGTGTGTTTGGAAGAGCCACCTCTATATTCTCTTATAGACGTCCCGGTAAATAAATACACATGTTATGTTGAAAAGTATCTTATCCCTCTCTCTCGTTTTTTCTCTTTTCGTGTTGTCGTCCGGCTTGAAAGCCCAAGACAATCAGACTCGTTATCATCTGACGGCATATGGTTCGATAGCTAACCACAACGAAACTCCTTTTTGGATGGTTAGCAATCAGTGGGGAGTTGTTCCCTTAAAGTCAGGAAACGGGTATGGACGTGCGGGAGTGTTCCATAATCAGCGCTTTTCGAATGGCTTTTCATGGGGTGGTGAGGTCGATCTTGTATTGGCAGCCCCCAGAGATAAAAAAGTGTATATCCAGCAGTTATATTTGCAAGCCCAATACAAATCCGTACGATTGAGTATAGGAAGTGCTGAGCGTAATGCCTCGCTGATTAATAATCGGTTAAGCAGCGGAGATATGGTGCACTCTACGAATGCTCGTCCCATTCCGGAGGTCAATATAAGTATTCCGCAGTTTTTGTCTATTCCTTTTACGCAAGACTGGCTACAGTTTAAGGGCGATTTTGCTGTTGGACGCTCGTTCGATTCTGGTTATCTGAAAGATTATACCAGCCCGGGCACTCATTATATTGAAGACGTATTGTGGCATCATAAATCTATTTATTTGAAGGTGGGCAATACCGCCTCGGCTGTGCCATTGACTTTTAGCCTAGGTGTTCAGCATTGGGCACAATGGGGTGGTACATCTACAAACACAAATCTGGAGAAGCCTAAGCAGCCTCAATCATTGAAAGATCTGGCTCGGATAGTGTTAGGCAAGCAGGGGGGCGACGATTCGTCCTTGTCTTCCCAAATTAATGCATTGGGGAATCATTACGGGTCGTTCGATTTTATGTTGTCGTTCGTGCAGGATAACTATGCACTCAACGCCTATCATCTCCACTTTTTCGAAGATGCATCCGGCATGGAGTTTGCGAATAAAACAGATGGTCTTTGGGGGATAGAAGCTAATTTTAAGTCATTCCCTTATGTTCGGAATATACTTTTCGAATACATGACCACCATGAATCAAAGTGGTACCATGCATTTTCTTGACTTTGATCGTGATAAATACCCCGGAGGTCGTGGTGGCGGAGGTGATAATTACTATAACAATGGAGAGTATACCACCGGAACTTCTTATTTTAATCGCGGATTGGGCTCTCCCCTGATACCTTCTCCTGAATATACGGACAGTCGGTTGGGTTTTCCACGTAACCGTGCAAAAGCTTGGCACGTTGCTGCTGAAGGGACTCTTTCTGAGCGAGTAGGCTATCGGCTTAGGTTTTCAGTTATGAATCATTTTGGTTCTATGTCCAGACCTTTACTGGCTATGCAGTCCGGAACTTCGACGATGTTGGATGTAAGTTATAATCATCCGGCTCTGAAAGGATGGTCATTTGTTGGGGGGCTTGCTTTTGATACAGGAGATGTCTTCCGTGATCAAGTAGGGTTTAGCTTTTCTATTCGAAAAGAAGGACTGATTAAAATGTGGTAACGTCTGTGCTGCTTATTTGTATTTATCCCACAATCCCGTTTCAATACATTCCCGTGTTTGATTGGCTAATGAAATAATGGTTTTAGGCGAAAACTCTAAATCCTTTACTTCTATTGGCGGATGGATGATGACCTCCATGCGATGTGGCTTTACAAACAGCTTATGGATGGGTAAAACTTCGTAGGGACCATTCAAGGTTACAGGAAGGATGGGCAGTTGCTGGTCCATAGCAATTTGGAAAGCTCCTTTTTTGAAACGCCCCATCTTGCCGGTTGCTGAACGTGACCCTTCGGGAAATATGGAAAGTGAAGCATTTGAATCTTTAATCTTTTGTTCTGCTTCTTTGATGCTTTTGGCTGCTGCTGCCGGCGAGCCTTGATCAACAAAGATAAAACCGGCAGCTCTGCATGCACTTCCTACAAAAGGAATCTTTTCTAAACTCTTTTTCATCATCCACTTGATGCGGATATTCAAGAACCCATAGACTAAGAAAATATCAAACGCACCTTGATGATTGGCCGTAATGACGTATGATTTGTTTTTTTCTATATGTTCTTTCCCTGTTACTTTGACGGGGCAAAGAAACAGATAACATGTACTAATAGACCACCATTTGCCGGGGTAGAATGAAAATATACGTTCACCCCCTAATATGCAGCCAATGTAAGTTGTTAACGCTGTTAGCAGTGTTGTTAACAAGAATACAGGTGTTGCAATCAGGAAAAAGTAGATGCCATATATTACTTTCCACATAGGCGATTGTTGGGGTATTAATCCTTCTTACTCAATAGCTTCCAGCCATTCTTTTAAGCACTCTACGAGCACCAGGTTGTTCTCGTTAGATTGAGTGGATAGGCGGAAATAAGTCTCATCCAGACCTCTGAAGTTTGAAGCATCTCTGATGAGTATGCCATGTTGTTCAAGCAAATGTTTTTTTAAGTCAGCAGCTTTCCCTTTTTTTAGCCGCACTAAAAAGAAAGTTGTATTAGTAGGAATTATTTCCAAACCATCCAGTTGCGAAAGCTTATAGATAAACTCGGTGGTTTCACGCTGCCATTTGCGAATAGGCAGGGTGAATTGAGCCGGATGTATCAAAATGTATCGAGCTGCTTCAATAGCCAATGCATTGATTGACCAAGGTATAATTTTTTGATATAGTTTTTTGATGATTTCAGCCGATGCCATGATATATCCAATACGCATGCCGGGAATGTTATAGGCTTTAGAGATAGACTGCATTAAAATCAAGTTCGGATGATTTTTCAGGTCGGTTGCTTTTAGTGCATCTTCAATGCTAAACGATGTATAGGCTTGGTCAATGATAAACTTTGTTTCAGGATTCTCGGCAATCAGTTTCAGCAGCTCTGTACGATGAATGGTTTTTCCATCGGGATTATTGGGGTTGCAAATCCAGCAAAAGTCTTGACCTTCTAAGTCTAATTCAGATAAATCATTCGATGAATCAAAAAAAGACAACGTATGTTCATGCATTTGACAAGCATCTTCATATTCGGAAAATGACGGAGTCAGTATCATGGATTTAGCTCCTCTGTATACTTGTGCCAGTAGATAAAATCCGCTAGTTGATCCGTTAGTCATTAAAACATTGTCTTCGCTGATTTCCAATCTACGTGCTATCAGCCGACAAATACTTCCGGCATCCGGCTCCGGATAGTTTTTTACTTTATCAAAGTTTTCCCATAGATGGGTTTTGAGCTTCGTTAAATCTGCGCCATGCCAGATATTTGAGCTGAAATTAATTTTCACTTCTCCTTTGAAATTATGAAAATCGTCACCATGTCCAAATAGCATATTCTGAAATGTGTTTATGATTAAATATATCTACAAAAATACAAATCTTTTTCCTTTTTATCTTAATAGTTTCTATTCTCTCTGAAGGGCTTCGTATATCTTATCTTGTATACGTGTGCGAATCTCTAACGAGAAAAGTTTACTGTTGGTTCGTGAAGGAGTAACCCGGTTAGATAGAAATATATAAATGATTTGGTTGTCCGGGTCATTCCAAAAACAAGTCCCGGTAAAACCGGTGTGTCCATATACACTAGCCGGAGCCAGTTCGCCGCAAGGAGATGAGCGTAAGTTTTTTGGATCGGGTTTGTCAAAACCTAATCCCCGGCGGCTAGTTGGACTTTTGCTATCAGTAAATAATCGGCAGACACTTTTCGATAGATAGCGTTCTCCTCCGTATTCGCCTGAGTTTAGGAACAATTGTAACTCTTTAGCTAAATCATTCGCATTCGAGAACATACCTGCATTTCCTGAAACTCCCCCCTTGAAGGCTGCTGCCTCATCGTGGACATAGCCACGGAGTAGTTGTTTGCGTAAAAAGCGGTCGTGCTCTGATGGAACAATCAAGGTGCTATCTACTCGTTCACGCGGGTTGTATCCGGCTGTACTCATGCCTAATCTTTTAAAAAAATGTTCTTCCATCAACTGATTAAGCGGTTGCTTATACTCATTTTCAACCATCATCTGTAATAAAATGAAGTTGATACAACTGTATCGATATTTACCGGTCGTTTGAAGTTTCGAATCTACAATCAGTTGTTTGATGGTGTCTTGAAAAGCTTCGCTTACGAATAGCCCATCAGCGATTTTGCGGGTAAATCCTGTCTTCTGTACTGTAGAAACTGCTTCCGGATAAAATTTATAGTTCGTTCTGGCATAGGTTCTTGCATCTACCTGTGCAGGGTGGGCAGCATCTTTTCGAGAACTGAAAAATGAGCCGGTGTAACTATCCTTATCAATAGCAGACATGTGGAATGATATGCTGGGGACAATGCCGGATTGATGATAGAGAATGTCTGCTATTTTTATATTCTTTTTGTTTGAATCTTTTAGTTCCGTAACAAAATCTGCTATAGGTTGGTTTAGGGTGAAGCGTTTATCTTCGTATGCCTTCATGACGGCAGGAAGTGTGCCGGTAACTTTAGAGACTGAAGCTAAATCATAAATAGATTGTTCTGTGACCTTTTCTAATTCACTGAAGTCAAAATGACCGAAACATTGATTGTAAACGACTATGCCATCTTTAGCAATCAATATCTGGCAGCCGGGGTAGGCTTTTTCTTCCAGACCTTCTTGGGCAATGATGGTTATCGAGTCAAGTATGGCGCTGCTTAATCCGACTTCTTCCGGCATGTGGTAGCCCAGTCGTGTTTTTTGTGTCAATATGCCGCTGCCTGAAAAGTAGAGATCCGGAATGCTTACCGGAAGTTTCCCTTTGCAAGCAATACCACCAAAAATAGCTTGTGCTGCAAACTCCTGAGCTAAAGGGGTAGTTTCGTAGCCCATTATGAGCGCATCAGCATCGGCGATAGATTGTTTATAGTTTCCGCAGTAATAAGGTGAGGTGAAAAAAGCGTGTATAAATGTTTTTTCTTTTGCCAGCTTCCTGAGTTCCTGCCTTTCAGGTATGCGAACCGTGTGTACACCGCATATAATCACGTCATAGTTTGCCAGTTCTTTATATACGGACGCAATATCACTTTCTTTCATGTTTCTAACAATGCTATATCCATCTACTTGGGTGTATTTGCTTAGTGTCTCAATAAATGGGCTCTTTTTGTTTTCGCCAATGGAGAGTGCCGCAACCCTTTTTTTGTCTAACTGTTTGAGAGGTAGTAGTTGGTCGTTGTTCTTCAACAGCGTAATTGATTCTTCGTTGAGTTTGGATGCCAGCCATGCTGCATGTGGTGTGTTTAGCCTGCTGCTTAGCTCTTTGATATCAATGGGCGTGTGGCGGTTAAGCCCTGTAATGTATTTATAGCTCAATACCCTTTTGCATTTTTCATCAATATCCTTCAGGGAGACTGTGCCATTTTTTACAGCTGTGCGCAATGCGTCAATTTCTCTGGCTTTAGGCGCAGTGATAATCAGCATGTCATTGCCGGCATTTAGGGCTAGGACATACGAGCTTTCGTTTGCTTTCGTAGCTCCTCCACCCATAGCTAAAGCATCCGTGAAACGCAGTCCGTTGAAACCGTATTCATGATGCAATAAATCAGTCACAATTTTTTTGGAGTAGGTCGACGACTGTCTTTTGGTATTATCCAGACTGGGAACATACAAGTGCCCAGTCATGACACCTGCATACCCTGCTTCAATATACTCTCTGAAAGGGAACAACTCCACGCTGTCTAATCGCGCCCGGTTGTGTCCAAGTATAGGGAGGGAAGCATGCGAATCGTCTTTGGTGTCACCATGTCCGGGGAAGTGCTTGGCTACAGAGATGACGTTGTTTTCTTCCAATCCTTTAGCGTAAGCTAAGCCCTTTTCTGCGACCATATTGGGATTTTCTCCAAATGAACGTAAGCCAATCACGGGGTTGTGCTCGTTGCTGTTAACGTCAAGGCTAGGGGCAAAGTTTATCTGTATGCCCATTTCGTTGCACTGGCGGGCAACCTCTTTTCCGTATGCTTCAACCAGCTGATTGTTTTCAATGGCTCCGAGCATCATGTTTTTAGGAAATCGTGTCGTGTTGCTCAAGCGCATAGATAAGCCCCATTCCCCATCTAACGCAATGAAAGCAGGAACTTTACTTAGTCGCTGAACCTGATTGGTAACTTCAGCTTGTGCGGCTGTAGTCCCCCGATGAAAGAGCACATTGCCTATTTTATATTCATTGATATAACGCCTGATAAGTTGCATGTTTTGGTTGTCTGTTTTCGGATTGGCTATCACCATAAGCAGCTGACCTATCTTTTCGTCTGTCGTAAGTGTTTGCATAACCGAGTCAACCCAATGATTCATGTGGGTTTGATCTGCTTGCTTATACATCTCAGGTGTAATCTGACCGGACAGCATCGTTGTAATACCGACCAGGATATATATCATAAAAAACTGTTTCCTCATTTGAATACAGGTTGTTCTAAGGGTTTACAAATGGTTTCTAACGGAGATAAATTCCGGCAAGCTACTAGTCAGCATCAACCAAGTTAGGCGATGATGATTAAAAGCACTTCAATTATACAAAATATTCAGCACATTTATTCAAAAAAACGCAAGCATTCTTTTATAAAAGGATAGTCGAGGTCTTGCGGTTTGAGTATCTCATTGTCCCACTGTAGGATGTCAATATCAATGGGGATAATACCTTTTTGCTTATCTCCTTTTTTTCTGCCCAACTGCTGTTCTATTTGCTTCGTATATTGCTGTAGGTGTTCTAATGAGTTGGATGTATGACCGATTCCTACCGTGTTTAGAAATATGGATGGTGTTTCCATGCCTATGCTTTCGGTATATAGCATGGGAGAGAAGCGTATTTGCTGATTAAATAATTTGGATAGCTCTTTCAGGGCATGTTGTACATGCTTTTCGGGTGAGCTGTTTGACCCAATGCTTATGATGACTCGATGCGTTTCAGAAAATTTCAATTCCAAAAACTTTTGATACACCTGTTACGGCAATTTGTATACCAATACAGAACATGATAAATGCAATGAGTCGGTTGATTATCATTTGGGTAGATGCTCCCAAACGTTTTAGTAGTATTTCTGAGCGTGTGGTGAAAAAATACAGAACTACGCACATGGCAATGATAATGGTTGCAATGATTAAATAGTTTATTCCGGTGCTTATAAGACTTCCTTCAACCCAGGCACTGGCCATCAGTGTTAAAATGACCGAGATACTTCCTGCACCCATAACAATGGGGAATGTAATCGGGTAAAAAAGTTTTTTATGTATGGAGCGCACAGAATGTATTCGACTTTGCGCATCAGAGAGCTTTTTTTCTTCTTGTTCACCAACAGGAGTGGTTAGCATGTTGTATCCAGTTACGCAAATGATGATACCACCCCCTAGTTGGATAACCGCAATTTCCAAACCAAATAGTAATAAAATAAAACGTCCGAGTACAAGTGTGCCCAAAGCGATGAATAGGCTGTACTTTAGAATCGTTTTCATGGCCGCTTTCTTTTCTTCGTTGTCAAGGTCTTGAAGAAAAGTGTTGACGATGATACTATTACCGATAGGGTTTAAAACAGGGAATAACGTAACGAAAGCAGTTACAAAAGTGTACACAAACACAGAAAGTTGCATAGTTTTATTTTTTGCTGCAAAGATACTATCTGCCGGTCAATTTACGATGTGAGAGCGGCATTATTATTTGCATAGATGGGCCAGATGCTAGTTTTAAAGGAAATCGGGTTGATTTGAATGAACTCGTAAATTATTGTAGCTTTTTCTTGATAAAGACTAATGAATGCCTTATTTTTGTACGTAGAAAAATAAAAATAACGATCATGAAACGACAGTATATATTCAATAAAAAGATATTCGATAGAGTGGAAGGAATGCTTTACGCAGGTGGGTATTGTTCAATATCTCCTTCGTAGATGGATGAATCGTTGATGTCTGCCTATCCCGGATAGGACAGATAGAGATTAGTCATTCCGGTTTGAATATGTTCCTTTTTCTTTTTGAAAACACTCTTCTCAGACGATCATGATTCACTGATTATATAGCGAAATCGTCGAAGCTTTAACAAGGGCTGTAGCTGCTACAAAGCGGTTGCAGCCCTTGTTTTTTTGCTCTAAAACATGTTATATAACAGGTAAATTCAATACTGACATTTTCAAAAAAGACTATAGTCTTTTACTAAAAAGGCTATAGAGACTTAGAAAAAAGGGTATAGCCTTTTTAAAAACGGTCTAAAAACATCGAAAATCCAATAAAAATTCAATTTTTGCATCAGGAACGTTTTTTGGCAGGCTTCAGGTTTGTTAAATGAATATAAATAATATTAAATAGCAGGCGAATATTGATGTTGCATTTTGCTTTAAAAGCAATGATTTGTGTTACTTGTTTTTCCTTTTTTTTCGAATGAAAACGCACACACTTGTTTTTGCTTTATCAAAACATGTATTATGTAAACGAAAACTCTTTCTTGCTTGTTTTTTGCTGAGAAAGCAGTGTGAACTTTGCTCTCCGACCTCTTGTTGTGTAAATAGAAACAGAAGTAGCTGAATGAAATAGCTGAAAACCGTGAAGGCATGCAGCGAATGAGCTAAAAATGCATCTATATAAATAGATACGTTAAAGTATCTAATAAGGTTATGCAGCTCATCAAAATTTATTATATTTGTATATGTAGAAGACTGTATTTAAACGAATGGGTCTATGTATAGTCTAACTAATAAAAGCAAGTCAGTAGTATTAAGTAAAAATAGGAGAAACAGAAATGAAAACATTAAAATGGATATCGTTGATTATGATGCTGGCCTTTGGCTCAAGCGTTGTAGCTCAAGAAGTGTTTTTTGATGATGTTTATTTCTCCAAGAATAAAAAGAAAAAGGAGAAAGTTGTTCAGCAAAAAACAACCCCTGCACAACAACAGCAGCAAGTTATATCTAATCGGACTGAGTCGAAAGGCGAACGTCAGCTGACGGAGGATGAGATGATTGACATCTATAACCGCCGTTATAATGGAGACTTGGATGATGGGTATGTGCTGGTAAATCAAGATACAATCACACCGGAAAGACGTTCCGATAACGAATATACGGAACGAATAATCCGTTATCATTCACCTAGCAAAATCAGTATCGCAGGTGCAGACAATGTGGATTTATATCTGAGTGATGGATATTATGGATACGACTATTCGACCGATTTTTCGGATGGCTACTCCAATGTGTCTATCAATGTAAATGTAGGTAATGGCTGGAATAACTGGGGTCATTGGGATCCGTGGTACTACCGTTCTTCCTACTGGTACAATCCATGGTATCGTCCGTACTGGGGCTTTAATTGGGGCTGGGGTTATGGTGGTTTTTATGCCGGATGGCATAGTCCTTGGTATTATGACCCATGGTATTATGATCCTTGGCACTACGACCCGTGGTACTGGGGCGGAGGCTATTGGGGTGGAGGCTATTGGGGCTCATCCTGGGGTTGGGGTGGTGGAGGATCTCATCATCATCACTATTATTCCTCTAATAACTACTATAACGTAGGGAACTCAACTAGCTTGAATCATCGAGATAGACCTAATTATTCGTCTTCCGATACACGTTATTCATCGTTACGTTCTTCAGATGGGGGAAGCTCAACGCGTGTATCTTCACTGCGTACGCGTGATGGTTCTAATGTTTCAGGAAGCAACTCCACACGCAGCTCTTCTTTAAGAACAGGAAATGCTAATTCGTCCAGTAGTTCGTTGAGAAACGGAACGACAGCTACTCGTAGTTCTTCATTGAGGACAGGTAGTGCTAACAGCACCACGTCTTCGTCAAGAGCAGGCAATGTAGCTACTTCTCGCAGCTCTTCACTACGTTCTAGTGGAAATGCAACAACATCAGCTACACGTGGCTCTTCATTGCGTACACGTGAAGGTGGGGTGACTAGTAGCAATCGCTCTTCTGCTGTAGCACCTAGTAGGACAAGTAGTACGAGAACAAATGTAGGTAGTTCTTCTTCAACGCGTGTGTCTAGTAGCAATAATGCCTCTTCTATGCGTACAAGGGTTTCTTCCGGTAATGCCGTAACATCCTCATCGCGTTATTCAAGTAGTGCACCGGCTACAGCGCCGTCTCGTAGCGGTAGCTCTTATACTTCTAGAAGCAGTTCGTATTCTTCCCCATCTTCTCGTAGCAGCAGTTCATACTCTTCTCCATCTTCTACGAGAAGCAGTAGCTCGTATTCTTCTCCATCGTCAACTAGAAGTAGCAGTAGTAGCTCATACTCATCTCCTTCTTCTTCCAGAAGTAGCTCAGGGTCAGTAAGTAGCTCGCGCAGCAGTGGAGGCAGTAGTAGCAGTAGTTCACGTTCTTCAGGTGGAAGCGTGAGTAGCCTTAGAACCAGATAAATAATCACTTGATATTGTAATTATAAGAGGGGGTGCATATGCACCCCCTATATATAACTAAATAGTTTCCAGAGTTTAAAATTGGATTAGTTAAATAGAACTCAAAACATATAGACATGATGAAAAGAACGCTGATAGGTTTATTTGTATTAATCATAGGAAGTTCAACGGTGTTTGCACAAGGAGAGGCAGATGCTTATCGTTTGTCACAAACAGAACTGACCGGTACAGCTCGCTTTGTAAGTATGGGAGGAGCTTTTGGTGCTTTAGGAGGTGATATCTCTGTGATGTCCTATAATCCGGCGGGTTTAGCCATTTATAGAAGCTCAGAAGTACTTACCTCACTGAATTTAAACTTTACGGACACAAAAACTTCTTGGAGTGGAAGTAATCATGACCAAAGTAAGACTCGTTTTAACTTTAGTAATATAGGTTATGTAGGCTATTTTCCTACCGGCAATGAATCCGGCTTGAAAGGTTGGAATATCGGATTTGCCTATAAACGTGTGAAAGATTTTCATCGTAATTACTTTATGAGTTCTCAGAACCTTCAAAATAGGCAATCACTATCCGACTATATGGCTGTTGATGCAAATCTAAATGGATATACAGGAAAAGATTTGGGGATAACCGCCAGTCATGATCCCTGGAGAGGATACAATTGGATGTCCACATTGGGCTATAATGCAGGGATAATACAGGCGGATGAAAAAGATCATGAAGTTAAGAATAAGCTATTTAATCCATACGGAAAGTGGCAAGGTGATGATTGGTCTTTGTATAATGTGCAACTTGCTACGTTAAAAATGCAAGAAAGAGGTGCGATTGATGATTATGATTTTTCGATGGCATTTAATTTCTCCGATCAGATTTTCATAGGAGCTACAGTAACGCTGACTGACTTGTATTATAAAATGTTTTCGGGTTATTATGAAAACTTTGGCAAGACTTTGACGAGTGCTCCCCATGAAAGTGATTTCTACTTGGATAATACCTTGAGAACAACCGGTACCGGATATTCGTTTAATCTAGGTGTATTGGTTCGTCCAACGGACTTTTTGCGCTTAGGGCTGGCGTATAATTCACCTATATGGTATAATATGACCGATCGGTATCATGCAAGAGCCGGAGCTCGGGTATATACAGATGATCTTAGTTATGATAAAAACAAAGAGACTCCTAATGGCATCACGGAGTATAAGATGCGCTCGCCGGATCGATGGATATTTAGTGCGGCCGGGATTATTGGGCAAAGTGGGTTGATTAGTTTTGATTATGAGTTGACCAACTATAAAAACACAAAGTTAAATCCAAGAGATGGACATAACTATGATTATGCATTTGAAAATAGGCATATTAAGGATGATTTCGGAATCAGTCATACATTCAAGATTGGTGCGGAATATAAGGTAACCCCTCAGTTCTCTATTCGTGCCGGTACGATGTGGCAAACAAGTAGTGTTAAATCGCACATGGCAAATGGGAAGTCGGAGGTGTTTGCCTCAGGGACAAGACCTAATTATACCTTAACCAAAGGTATAAATAGTAATTACACATTTGGATTAGGCTATCGATTTACACCTAACTTTTATATGGATTTAGCTTGTGTCTATAATACATACAAAGACGAACTTTATCCATTCTCAAGTATTTTTTATGAAAATAAAGAAACAAAACAGATTGAGAAACCCATTCAATCCTATCCAGGTGAGCTGAAAACAAATCGGACCAGTGTGTACCTCACATTTGGATATAAATTCTAAGCAATAAAGTTTCTTCTAATATACGCCCTCATTTCCTTCGAAGTGGGGGCTTTTTTATTCAACTGTTATTATATGAATGGTTTTTACTCATGCGGTTGGCTTTATGCTCTTTTGTGTTAAGTTTTTTATGTAAATCTCTTGTTTGTTTGTTTATTTTTGCCTAAATTTAAGAAATAATAGGTTTATATTTATAATTTGCTGTGTTGATTAAAGGTTTTTCATAGATTGTAGCATCGCGCTTGTTTTAAGCTTATGAAATAGATGAGGTAAAGTTTAAATATACCCTAATTGTACATTTAGTTATTCGTGATGATATCAATACTTCAGTGTGTTTTTTGCAAGTCGCTGATGGTTAGGAATTTGTAGGGGGTGCGTAGTAAGTGGCTACTATGCTATGAATCAGTTGTAATTAATGATTCCTGTTTTAGTGGATTCTGAAAATTTGCCGAACTATTAATGATATAGATACGTAAAAGAAAATACTTAAATATTGTTGAGCTAAAAATAATTTAAAATGAAAAAAAACAGTTCTGTCTTATTTGCTTTAGCCTTTTTTTATC
>CAZSWS010000023.1:21954-34687 GCA_964610765.1 uncultured Parabacteroides sp. | reverse complement strand
CCTTTTGGGAAAAAGGGTAGTATGGGGTGAATAAAAGGGTGGGGTGTTGTGAATAAAAGGGAGGCAATAGTCTTTTCGTGGCTACGATGAGGTCGTTTAAATAGGGCTTTATGAGTAAAATAGGTTGCAGGAAATATAAACGCAGGAGTCTCGTTTTTTATTATATCTTTGTGGGTAGCATACGTCGTTTCAAATTGGTATCCACCAAGGAGAATTAAAAGGGAATCGGGTGTAAATCCCGGACAGTCCCGCTGCTGTAAGCTTCGTATATGTTCAGATAGAATCTCGAGCCACTGGTTTTTTATGACTGGGAAGGCGTCTGAATAAGGAAGTAAGTCAGAAGACCTGCAACGTGTGAATTTTCGGAAGGCTTCGAGGATGGCCTTAGAGATGTTAGGACAAGCTGTCTATACCTTTCTACTGTCGTTTTCAAAACTTTTAGAACCTATTTTAATTATTCTGCCATAATAATTAAAAAAGAAACGAGCATAAATTGGTTTAAAGGGATGAGCTCCTTTACCAATTTATGCTTTTTTTGTTTTGTAAAGAATGTGAAACGTTGTTTTTAAGCTATATTTGTGCTATAAACCTGTAAAGTAATTGGAAATGAAAAAAATAGCACTCTTCTTTTTACTGTTTATCTGGCTGGGAACTATGTCGCTCTCTGCGCAGGGATGGCGTTTAGGTTTGAAAGGAGGAATCAACATAACGTCTGTTTCCTTAAGAAAAAAGGTGTTTAATACGAAAAACGTTACCGGATTTCAAGTGGGACCAAAGTTGGAGTATGAAGGCTCATCCGGCTTTGGCGTTGAAACGGCAATACTATATTCACAAAAGGGATTTGGAGTTAAGTTGAGTGGTATGAACGATGATATTGAGAATGACTATTTAGATATCCCACTTAACTTGAAATATACGTTTAACATGCCTATAGCCAGACCGTATATCTTGTTTGGTGGATATACTTCTCTGCGTATTGGAGGTGATAAAGTATGGCTTTTGCCTAAGGAGTTCGGTGGACGGATAAAATCAAGCAACTTTGGTTCAGGTATTAACTTTGAGGTTGGGTTAGATATTTTTAATCACTTACAAATAGGTATAAATCATACTATTGGGCTTTCTGACAACTACACTGTTTCAAATCCGGAGTTTGAAACCAAAGGGAAAAGCCGTATCTGGGCTTTCACCGCTTCTATCCTGTTTTAAACTACTCTTGCAGCTTTTACCCCCAGTTTTTTCATCTATTCAGTTAGTTCTTGACGAATAGAGCGTTTGCTTATTGACCGGGTAGAGGTATTTATTTATTAGTATTTTTATTCGGACAACTTGTATCCCAAGCAGATTGCTTATATTTGTCGCAGCAGTTGATCGGTTTGTCGCTACCCCGAAAGGGATAGAGGAAAGTCCGGGCAACACAGAGCACCATCTTTCCTAACGGGAAGCTATCGGTGACGGTAGAGTAGTGTAACAGAAAATAACCGCCCGGCTTGCCGGGTAAGGGTGAAAAGGCGAGGTAAGAGCTCACCGCTTTTGCAGTGATGTGAAAGGCTGTACGCCTGATGGGTTGCAAGATCATGTACACCGGCGCATGTAGGATGGCTCGTCCGATGCCGGGGGGTAGATCGCTAGAGTATATTGGCGACAATATACCAAGATAAATGACAAACGTTTGTTTCTTCTGTGAAGACTCAAATACAGAACCCGGCTTATAGGTCAACTGCTTTTTATAGATACATCGAATGGAGAAAAAAGATAAAAAGGAAGAAAAAGAATCCTTGTTGACCCGAGTGATTACTTTTGTGAAAAATTTGATTTACTTCATCACGTATGATATTTGGCGTATCACAGCGAGTGAAGTGAGTGGGCTGAAGGTAGTATATATTAACGCTATTAAAACCGTGATACTGGCCTCACGGGGTTTTATTAATGATAAATTATCCACTAAGGCTTCGGCATTAACCTACAGCACCTTTTTAGCAATTGTTCCCTTGTTGGCTGTAGTCGTAGGTGTTGCGGCCGGCTTTCATTTAGACGATGTAGTAAAAAATGAGCTGGTGAATATGTTTCCCGGACATAAAGATCAGCTGGATTATGGCTTCGACTTTGCTACAAGCTATTTGAAGCAAGCCAAAGGCGGAGTGATACTGGGGGTTGGGCTTGCCCTGCTTTTATATACGGTTATTAATCTGTTGATGAATGTAGAAGATACGTTCAATGAGATATGGCAAGTTAAAAAGACCAGACCTTTATATCGAAAGCTGATTGACTATCTGGCGATGATTATCATTTTGCCGGTATTAATGACCTTTTCCGGTGGTATATCCATCTTTATTTCCACATTGAATAATTCTTTTCTGAGCGACTATTTTCTTTTTACCCCAATCATGAATGTGATTCTCAGTGTTGCTCCTTATATAATTACTTCGCTGGTTTTTGCCGCACTATATATTGCGTTACCTAATACAAAAGTGCATATTTCTAATGGACTAATTGCCGGTGTAATCGCCGGGTCGGCTTTTCAGTTTTTCCAGTTTATTTATATCAGTGGGCAAATCTGGGTGAGTAAATACAATGCTATATACGGAGGATTTGCAGCTATTCCTTTGTTATTACTCTGGTTGCAAATCTCTTGGATAATTTGCTTGTTTGGTGCTCAGCTGGCTTTCTCGTCTCAAAATGTCGAAAAGTTCAGCTTTGAAAGAGACAGTAAAAACATCAGCCGGCGTTACTATGACTTTCTGATTATGCTGATAATGAGTCTGATTATCAAGCGTTTTGAAACGGACGAAAAGCCTTACACTTCCAATGAACTTTCGTATACGTATAGAATACCTATTCGTCTTACTTCTAAAATAATCTTTCAGCTTCAGGAGCTGGGCTTAATCAATGAACTACATTTGAATGAAGAGCGGGAAGCACGTTTTCAGCCGGCGGTTGATATCAATAAAATAAGTGTAGCTTCTTTATTTCAAAAGCTCGAAGAGACCGGCTCTGAAAACTTCAAGATAGACATAACGGATCAATTTAAATCTGAATGGGAAACGTTTTTAAAGAGCCGGGAAGATATGTATAAAGAAAACCAAAACATACTGCTTAAGGACTTGTAAGCTCTTGTCGGATGGATGTTTACAGCTATTCTCAGTATTTATACGTATTTTTGTAGTCTTAAAAAAAGAACTAAATGCCAACAAAATTATATGCGGATATTGTTTATGGACCTGTGAAAAGCAGGCGATTAGGCATATCATTAGGGGTGAATTTGTCTCCGGCTGACGGGAAAGCTTGTACATTTAACTGCATTTACTGTGAATGTGGACTGAATGAAGAGCGTAAAACCCAAACCTCTTTGCCTGACAGGAAATTGGTCATCGAGGCATTAGAACATCGTTTGAGTCAGCTAGCTGAAGAAGGCATTGTGCCGGATCGTATTTCTTTTGCCGGCAACGGAGAGTCTTCATTACACCCAGCCTTTGCCGATATTATAGATGATGTGATTCATCTTCGGAATATTATGTGTCCTGAAACTAAAATAGCTGTCTTTTCTAATGCTACCACCTTGGGTCGTAAAGGAGTTTTTGAATCGCTTTTGCGTGTAGATGAAGCTATTATGAAGTTGGATGCCGGTTCTGATAAGTTGATTCAGCTTATAGACTCTCCAAATGTTTCGGTGAGCATAGAGCAGTTGATTAAAGACTTGTCTCGCTTTGAAGGCAAACTGATTGTGCAAACCATGTTCTTGCGTGGGTTAGTGAATGGAATTCAGGTAGACAATACGACTGAGGGGGAGCTACGTCTTTGGATGAGTGCCTTGCACGCTATTAAGGCTGAACGTGTGATGATTTACACCATCTCTCGGGACACTCCTTTTGAAACATTGACTAAGCTTTCAGCCGATGAAATGAATCAAATCGGTGAAAAGGTTCGTCAGCAGGGATTTAAAGTGCAGATTTCTTATTAAAATTAATGAGGAGCGTAAATGTTCCTGTTTAAATAAAAAACATCGTATGAATTGGAAGCAGCTATTATCGGGGAAGCGTTATGGAATGGAAGCGTATCATGAGCGAAAACATGAGCGGACAAACTTTCAGCGTGATTATGATCGACTTATTTTCTCGTCGCCTTTTAGAAGATTACAAAATAAGACGCAGGTCTTTCCTTTGCCCGGTAGTATATTTGTTCATAACCGTTTGACACATAGCCTGGAAGTGTCGTGTGTGGGGCGTTCATTGGGAAACAATGTATCGAAAGCTTTGATTGAGAAATACGGGGATGAAGAGGCAAACTTTGCTGAGATTGGCTCTATCGTTTCTGCTGCCTGCCTGGCTCACGATATGGGTAATCCCCCCTTTGGTCATTCGGGTGAGCGAGCTATTTCTGCCTACTTTACGGAGGGTAACGGATTGCGGTTGAAGGAAAAGGTCTTAGAGGAAGAGGGCAGATGGAGTGATTTTGAATCGTTCGAAGGTAATGCCAATGCTATTCGTCTGTTAACCCATCAATTTATAGGTCGCCGAAAGGGCGGATTTGCTTTGACATATAGCACGCTGGCTTCGATCGTAAAATATCCTTATGCTTCCCTTTATACGGATAAGAAAAAGTTTGGCTTCTTTCAGTCAGAAGAAGAAACTTATTTAAGCATAGTCGAAGAGTTAGGTATTCATCGGATGGAAGGGGAGAACCCTACGTATGCGCGTTATCCGTTAGTTTATTTAGTTGAAGCAGCAGATGATATTTGCTACCAAATAATGGATATTGAAGATGCGCATAAGCTACGTATTTTAACTTCAGAAGAAACGATTGAGCTGCTGCTGGGTTATTTTGAAGGAGAGCACTTAGTCCATGTTAGGCGTGTGATGACGATGGTTGATGATATCAATGAGCAAATAGCTTATCTGCGTTCTTCTATCATCGGTTTGCTGGTGGATGAATGTTCGCGTGTATTTATTGAAAATGAAGAAACATTACTGACAGGAGAACGAATCCCTTCGTTGATTGAGCTGATACATCCTTTTTTATATGAAGCTTATAAAAACTGCTCAGAGGTGGCCTATGCAAAAATCTATAAAGCCAATGAAGTGTTGGATATAGAACTAGCCGGTTATCATATTTTCAGTCGCTTGATTGATACCTTTGTAGATGCGGTGATGAATCCAACTCATGCCTATAGTGAGCTGCTATTGAAACGAGTGCCTGAGCAGTACGATACGCAGGCTCCTACGGTTTATGGCAAGATACAGTGTGTGTTAGACTATATTTCAGGGATGACTGACGTGTATGCTTTAGATCTGTATCGTAAGATTACGGGTATGAGCTTGCCGGCCGTCTGATACCTTAAGCGTTGCTCTTGTCTGACATGCCCAGCATGTCTTCCCAATCCTGGTCTGAGAGTGTTTGCAGCGGATTGTTTGTTTGAATAAATGATTCGAACAGTTTGCTTTTCTTCTCTTGCAGAGCAAGTATCTTTTCTTCTATACTATGCAGGGTGATAAAGCGATATACGAATACATGCTTTTCCTGTCCAATCCGATGTGCCCGGTCAATAGCTTGTGCTTCAGCTGCCGGATTCCACCATGGGTCGATAATGAATACGTAGTCAGCTTCAGAAAGATTTAGTCCAACTCCACCGGCTTTTAATGAAATGAAAAAGGCTTGTATGTCGGCCGATTGTGAGAATCGGTCAATAACTTCTTGGCGGTTTTTAGTACTTCCGGTAAGAAGAGCGTATGGCCATCCTTCTTCCATAAAAGCCTTTTCCAGCAGCGCCAGGTGTTTGGTGAAAGCTGAGAATATAAGCACCTTGTGCCCTCCCTCTTTTAGTTCTTTAAAGGCATCCAGTATGGTTTCAATCTTTCCTGAACTAAAAGTATAGTTTGGGTCAATCATAGATGGGTGATTAGCCACTTGTCGTAGTCGCAAGATGCCCTGTAATGCGGTGAAGCGATTTTTATGCAAGACCCCTTCTTCTTGCATTTTCAGTAGTTTGTTTCGAAGGCTATTTTTCTCCTTTTGATACACTTCCCTTTGTTCTTCAGTCATTTCGCAAAACAAAATCTCTTCAGTCAAATCAGGAAGTTCAGGTGCAACTTGCTCCTTAGTCCTTCGCAGCATAAAAGGATTAATCAATGCTTGAAAGCGGCTGCTAATATGTTCGTTCCCTCCCTTTTCAATAGGAATGAGATAGTTGTCTTTAAAAGCTGCGAGCGAGCCTAACATGCCTCGATTGATGAAGTTGAACTGTGCCCAACTGTCTTTCAATGAGTTTTCGATAGGTGTGCCGGTCAGCGTAATTCGCTGCTTGGTAGAAAGCTGTAATGCAGACTTATAGGTGATAGAGTCCGGGTTTTTAATGTATTGGCTCTCATCCAGCACAACCAGTTCAAAGGGATATTCTTTCAATATTTCAATATCAGCCCTTAGTAAGCCATAGGTGGTGAGTATGACATCAAAATGGTCGAACAGCTTGCCGATTTGCTTATTCCGCATTCGATCGGTTCCTGTATATTCAAAAACACTTAATCGGCTAAACTTTTTAATCTCACGACTCCAGTTTTTCAGAACAGAGGTTGGTGCTATGATGAGTGAAGCACTGTGTGAATCTTTTTGTTGGCTATTAGGTATAGCATCTTGTGCAACAAACCCGTTGCCATTGTCATCAAAAAGGCTGTATTGTCCCTGTTTGTCAGGGGTGTATTGTATTTGTGCCTTTTCTTTTGTAGCGTTTTGCTGATTTTCTTTCGGATAGATAGACTGAAGCAATGCAATGGTCTGGATGGTTTTTCCTAATCCCATATCGTCAGCCAAACATCCTCCAAAGTTGTTTTCACGTAGGTGGCGTAACCATTGATAACCGATCTTTTGGTAATCACGCAAAGTTGCTTTTAATTCAGCAGGAATGGGGTAGGTGGTCTTTTTGATATACTGGTCAGTAGCCTCTTCCGAAACTACTTGTTTGATGATACCCATTTGTGTTCTTTTCAATCGGATACTTTCCTCTGTTGCATTTCCAAATAAGAACAAGTCTGAATATTTACTAAACCACTCTTCCGGAAGTATTACAATCCGATTGTCCGGAAGCTTATATTCTCGAATGCCATTCAGTATGTGCCAGCTGAATGATGAAAAAGGCAGCGTGTATTTATCCAGTATGACTTTAATGTCCAAATCAAACCAATCACTCTTTTCTGTCAAGTTCTTCACAAGACTAATCTCGCCAAGATAAAGGTTGCTGTTTTTATCCTCCAGTGCGTATTCAAACTCTTTGTTCAAAACGTCTTGATGCAGTTTAATCCATTCATAGACAGAAAGATTTTCATCAACCACTGTAAAGGTCCATTCTCCTACTTCGTTCAGTCCCAACGTGCGCAAGAGTTGCTCCTTTTCCTTCTCCCAAGCTTTATCTCTTTCGAAATATTTTATGCTGTATCCAGATTCATCATGAATCAGTTTGGTGTGTTTCTTTGAGACATGTTTGCTTGAACTAAAAGCCTTATCGCCATAATGAAATGATAGTTGGATGATTGGCTTGTCGAAGATAGAAATCTCAAATCCAATCTTGGCTTTTCGTTCAGTAACTTCTTCGTTTATATGAAATCCAATAGCTTGAACTTTATGATGAGTCACTGCAGGCAAGACGATTTGCTCCATGTATTTGTCAACCATGCTGATAGGAGCTTCAACCTCTCGGCGATTGAAGAAAGGCATGATTTTGTTAGCGGGCATATTGTCAAACTGAAGCAAAAGCTGATTACCTATGATGCAAGCCGGCGATTGAACCAGTACCGATGCAGGACGCTCCTCTTGTAAGTCTATTTCATGCTCATCCAGGTAGCAGCGTATGCTATATTTAAATGCATCCTCGTCAAGTTCAAAATGAAAAACCGGTTGAACCAGGTTTTCCGTCACTTGAATACGGTGATGCGAAAAGAGTTGTTTGGTTCCGCTAGCCCTGTTGTAGAGAGGAATATTATGTTCACGTATTAAGTGAAGAATCTCCAGAGACTTTTGATCAATAAAAGGGCGAATATGGCTAGTAAACGTATCTTGTGTGACTTTTTTTAAAAAAGCGGAAACAGTTTTCTCTTTCGAATAGATGTTTTTTAAGTTCTTATCGGAATAGGCTGAAGATGCTTTCAATATTTTTTTTTCAACCTCAGTAAGGTCTTGCTTTTTTCTGGAGGCACTTACTTGTTCTTGTATTTCAAGTGTGTCGTCTTCAGATTTTTCAGCAAAATAAGGGATGGGAAGAAGACCAAAGTTAAAATGGTTAGTTAAAGCAACAATAAAGACTTGCATTAGACATATTTTAAAATTATGACTAATTACAAATATAAGAAAAAAACACACATCTAGCTGTTTTTAAGTGATTTTCACTATTTGAACAGCCGGATGTGTGAAGTTTTTTAAACGAGCCTTGGATTAAAAAGTAACTCCGATACCGACGCCTAGAATCTCTTTAAACTGGACTCGTGCACCTCGGGTTTTACCTTCCTTGTCTACATATTTTATGTCATCGTCATATTTGAGAGAAGTATTGATGCTTGCATTTAAATACTTGTTAATCTTCATGCTAATCAATAAGTTCCATTCTATATCAATATTTCCGAAAGAATCATTATAAGCGGTGAATAGGTTTAGGTCAGACTTTGCCGTCACATTTTCCATGATTTTCTGTTCAATCTGTGCCTTAACATATGCACCCAGCTCAGCTTTGAACTTATCTCCCGGGTCTACACCAAATGCTCCTTTGACTGAGAGTGTGTCGTCTGTCACAAACGTAAGCTTACCGGATATGGGTGAAAGGAACAAAGAGAATCGGTCGTTCGGTTTGAAGTCCATACCTAAAGCTATATTTGAAAATGCCGGAGCCATAAAACGTGAAATGTATTTGTCTTTGTTTGGGTAATTATATCCTTTGGCAAACTGGCTTTTGAAGTCAGCCATAGCTGAATAAAACCATTTATCTGTGGCTTTTAAACCAAGCTTTGTAGAAAACTCAATGCGGTCTGTACTTTTCTGAGTCCCGTTGGTCTTGGTATTTGTGAGCCCGTATTCAAGTACAAGATTGTTTGTCCAGTCCCAACGGTCTTTGCTGTATTTTAAGTCGCCATTGAGGTATAAATTGCCGGCAACAGAGTTTTCACCACCACCAGCCCAGTTGGTCAGTGAGGTTTGTGAAAGATTCAGCCCGGTATTTCCTTTTAGTTTCCAGGGTTTATTTTCTTCGTTCGTGTCTTGGGCAAACCCTGCTATAGGCAGAAGTAATGCCAAAAGGATTGCAAAACTTTTTTTCTTCATAGGATGATGTTTTTGTTATAAATAGTTGTTTTAAAAAAAGGTCGGAAACATCCTTGTTCCGACCTTTTGTTATGATATGTTTGCTAATGCACTAATAATTATAAACCTAGCTTTTTCTCAACTTGCAAGGTGAGATCTACAGCCGATTTTCCGGTGTACTGGAATAAAAGTAGGTCTAAGACATAAGTCACCCCATTTTCTTTTCCTACTGCTTCGATAGCGTCATTTAATTTTTTTTCTATGGGTGCAATCAGTTTTTGGGCTGTTGCTTGCATACCTTGTTGATATTCTTGAACCAATATTTGATGACGTTCGTTTAGTTTGTTGATTTGAAAATTACGATCTGAAATAACAGCTGCCGGTAGTTCTTGATCGGCTGTTTTACTAAACTCTTCCATTTTGCTGTTGTATTCTTCTTGTACGAGTGTGATTTCTTTTTGTAAAGAATCTACTTTGTGCTGCATCTTTTCTTCAAAAGTTTTGTATTCAGGCATTTTAGCCAAAGTTTGTTGATAGGAAACAAACGCTACTTTATCTTGTGCCATTGCAATACAGGGCAAAGCCAAAAGCAATAGTAAAAGGGCTTTCTTTAACATACGTCTAAATTTTAAGCTTTACTTGTTTATTAATTAATTGAATGCAAAGATATTTAATCTTCTGAATCAGCACTAATATTCAATGATAAAATTCCTCAATGTTTTTTTATGTTTTCAATTGTCTGTTTGTGATAAAATATAGTTTTGGTTTAATATTGTTGATTAAATAATTGATATTATTCATTTATTATGAATAATAGTTATATTTGTATCAATAAATGATTTTCTCAATGGATAAAGTACAAAAGAAATTACCGGTTATATGTCCTAGTTGCAATTCAGAATTGAAAATTGGGCGTTTGTTTTGCGGAGCGTGCCAAACGGATATATGCGGAACGTTTGATTTGCCTGTTCTTTTGCGATTGAGTCATGCAGAACAGGCTTTTGTGGTCGACTTTGTAAGGTCAAGTGGAAGTTTGAAAGATATGGCTCGAACGATGGGGGTGAGCTATCCGACTGTGCGTAACTTATTGGATGAGATTATAGAACATTTGAATAAATTGAATCAAGAATCGTATGAAACTTAAATTAATTTTAAACCCCTTTGAGAAAATAGCCGGCTCGAAAGCTTTATTCGTTGGGCTGCTATTCATCATTATATCCTGGCTTGCCTCGTATCCTATCGGTCTACATTATAAAGGCTTGCTCAGTATCGGACCTGCTGCTAATGATGGGTTATGGATATTGCTTTTTGAGCGTATCATTATCTGGCTGATACCTGCTACTCTTTTTTATGTGGGTGGAAGGCTGTTGAGTAGCTCAAAGATTCGTGCTATAGATGTATGGGGAACAATGGCTTTTGCCCAAATACCACTTACGCTGTTTGTTTTTTATTGTTATATACCACCTATACGATGGCTGCTTTCGATGGATATGGGGCGTCCTTTGATGGAAATAGCAGAAGATCCTGAATTTATCAGAAGTGCTTTATTTACTTTGCCGGGTCTTTTGTTTTTTGTGCTTGCGCTGATATGGATGTTTCATGCGTTGCGAGTTTCTTGTAATTTGAAAGAAGGTCGTTTATGGTTTGTTTATCTTGTCGGATTGTTTGGGGGTGATATTTTATGCAAGTTGATACTGAGTCAATTTTATTATTAACGAATAAAATGTGTTGAACGAATGGGTATGTTTTATGTGATTCATTTGATTATTGGTCATATTTTCATCTTTTCCGGACTGCTGATTGTTCGCTATCCTCGCTTGATTTCAGGATATAATATGCTGTCAAAAGAAAAGCGGGAGCAGATAGATATTAAACCGGTTGCACAACTCATGCGTCGTTACATGATTGCAATGGGTGCAGGTATAATGACACTTGCACCTCTTTTTCGCTGGCTAGGATGGGGCGATTATTTGTCTTTGTATTATATCATACTCATTGTTGGTGGCTGTACCTTGATGATTGTGCATGTGCATCACAAGACGAGGGGGTATTTGTTTTCATCAGGTAAGTTGGTTATTGGGCTAACGATTGGTATAGCGGTATTGATATGTGGCTTCATTTTTTATTCATTGAAAGAACCTCGTATTGAGATTGAAAACAATCAATTGACCGTTTCCGGATTGTACGGCAAAGAAATAACACTTTCATCGATTGAGCAGGTAGAATTATTAGATGCGTTACCCTCGGTCGAAATGCGTACAAATGGCTTTTCGCTGGCTCATGTCCATAAAGGATATTTCCGACTAGCAGGTATTCCTAAAGCCTTATTCTTTTTACAGTCGAATACCCCTCCTTATTTGGTGATTCATTTATCCGGCGAACCACCCGTGTTTATCAACAGGAAGAGTTCGGAGGAAACGCAGTCTTTGTTTAATCAACTTAATCGCTAGATGATGAAAAAAGTAGGATTTATCAGTTTGTTCTTTTGTCTATCTCTTGTGTTACACGGACAACGATTCGTGAAAGAAGAACCCACAACCCTGCAAACAACTCAGGGAGAGCTGAAAGGAACGTTGCGCGATGCCGGCAATAAATCTCCGGTAGTGATTGTGATAGTCGGTTCAGGCCCTACGGATAGGAATGGAAATAGTCCGTTGGGTATTAAGTGCGATGCTTATAAACAACTTGCGGAAGATTTATATTCCGAAGGAATTTCGACCCTTTGCTTTGATAAGCGAGGTATAGGAGAAAGTTCGAAAGCAATGATTGCCGAAAAAGACTTGCGTTTCACTCATTTAGTTGACGATGTGAAAGCCTGGGTAAAACTATTGGCGAAAGATCAACGTTTTTCATCCATCATCATTGCCGGTCATAGTGAAGGGTCTTTGATTGGGATGTTGGCTGCACAAAACAATCCACAGGTTGCGAAATATATCTCTATTGCAGGTGCAGCAGAGGGAGCAGATCAGCTATTGAAACAACAGCTGGCCGCACAACCCGAGGCTGTGAAGAAGCAAATTTATGACATGATTGATCAGCTTAAATCGGGAAAAACAATCTCGAATGTCCCGGTATCTCTGCATGCGCTTTTTCGTCCGGATGTACAGCCTTACATGATTTCTTGGTTACGATATACACCATCAGACGAGTTGAAAAAACTGAAACAACCAGTGTTGATTGTTCAGGGTACTACCGATATACAAGTGGATGAGAAACAAGGGACAATGCTTCATGCGGCTAAACCGAATGCACAACTGGCTCTGATAAAAGATATGAACCATGTGTTGAAACACTGTCCTTCAATGAACCAGCTAGAACAGCAAAAGACTTACCAAAGTCCTACTCCTCGTGTGTCCGGTGAGCTGGTCAAGCGCATGGCTGAATTTATCAAGAAAAAAACGCCTTGACATAAGCTGTTAATCAAAAACTCTCGTTATATAACTGATTCAATGGACCTTTC
>CAZSWS010000023.1:0-21854 GCA_964610765.1 uncultured Parabacteroides sp. | reverse complement strand
TAGTCAGGCATTGGGTGGCAATGAGGAGATTCATGAAGCAGCTCAAAATATAAAAACCCACGGTAAAGTGTAAAGTATTTTTACGACATTGTAAAGATACTTTACATTTTCTTTTCAGGGCTTGCTTCGTAGTTCTCCGGTTATCAACACGTTATAGTTTTGGCATGGAAATGGCATATCTATTATGTAAAAGCAAGTTATGTTCCGAATTATACTTTTAAATTTTTTATTCGTTGTTTCAACTTTCGTCTTTGCTCAAAACAAAGCATGGACACTTGATGAGTGCATGGCTTATGCTGTCGAGAATAGTCCACGTACAAATAAGCAGGAAATACAAAACAGCATATATCATCAGAACTACCTGGAAGCTATCGGCAAATTACTCCCTTCCATAGGAGCTAACACGTCAGCCAGTTTTAATTTTGGTCGTGGAATTGATGCATCTACCAATACGTATAAAGACATCAACTCATTCAGCAATAACTATAATTTGTCTGCTTCTTTGACACTTTTCGATGGTTTGGCCGGCTATAACCGATTGCGAATAGGAAAAGTGAATAAACTGCGTGGGAAACACCTCTTGGATGTAGAGCGAGATATGGTGGCTTACGAAACGATGGAAGTGTTTTACAACGTGTTATACAACAAAGATTTATTGCGTATTGCTCAAGAACAATTAGCCGAGACTGAGGCAAACTTGCGACAAGTAAAACGGATGGAAGAGCTAGGAGTAAAAGGTTACCCCGATGTAACTGAAATTGAAGCAAAACATGCAGAAGATATGTATAATCTAACTCGGCAAGAAAATCTGTTGACTATTGCGCTGATCCAGTTGAAAGAAAAAATGAATTTCCCTATCGAAGAAACATTAGAACTGGCAGCAGAAAATGTTACCGATAAGGTAGAGCGAGAAGCAGCAGCTGCAGAAAGTATCTACCATCAAGCACTGCTGATTAATCCTAAAGCCTTAGGGGCAGAGACCGCTTACAAATCACAACGTTTGAACTATCAGGCTTCAAAAGGTAATTTGATGCCTACCCTTTCGGTTGGTGCAGGTGTTGGGACTAACTTTTCTCGCTACATGGATGGTTCTGCCTATGATGCATTTAGTAAGCAAATAAAAAACAGGCGTGGAGAGTATATCCAATTTACGTTTTCTATCCCCTTATTCAATGGGTTTTCACGTACCGCATCTGTCAAGCGAGCCAAAGCGCAGGCACATATAGCTCAATTGGACAGAGACGATACGCTTCGGAAACTGTACAGCGAAATTGAACAAGCAGTGGCCGACGTGAACGGGCAAGTAGATCAATATGCGCAAGCTGTTAAACAACGGGCAGCAGCCGAAACAGCCCATCAAGTAAATCTGCGTAAATACGAAGAAGGATTGATAGACCCAATCATTCTTCACACCAGCGCTAATCGTTTGATGCGTACAAAGGCAGAAGAGTTGAACGCCGGATATATTTATCGGTTGAAGCATCGGTTGATAAACTATTATAAAGGGGAATCATTTATTCAGGTGGAAAATTAAAATAAGATTGAGTGTCATGGATCGAAAAATAGAACAAAAGAAAGGAATACGAAAAAAACACATACCCTATATAGTCGGTGGAGCCATTTTGCTGGTAGTCATTGGTTGGTTAATTTTTGGCAATCATTTATCCAAATTAAACGTAGATAAAGATAAAATAAGCATTCAGTCGATAGTTCGAGGAGAGTTTAACGACTATGTACGCATCAGTGGGCAAGTTCAGCCCATTACGACCGTCCAGTTAAGTGCTATCGAAGGAGGGATGGTCGAAGAGAAACTAACAGAAGAAGGGACGCAAGTCACCAAAGGACAACCTATTATTCGGTTGACGAATCCGATGTTAAGCTTGAATATTCTGGATAGCGAAGCGCAGTTGGCCGAAAAACAAAACTTCTTACGCAACACGCAAGTGACGATGGAACAAGAGAAATTACGGTTGAGACAAGAAAAACTCCAGCTTGATTTGGATGTAGAACAAAAGAAGCGAAAGTATGAGCAGTATAAGAAACTTTATGCAGAGCAATTAACCTCTAAAGAAGAATTCTTGCAAGCGAAAGAAAGTTATGAATTTGCTATTGAAGGTCGAAAACTAGTGATGGATCGTCAGGTGCAAGATTCTATTTTTCGAGGAATTCAAGTAGAGAATATGGAAGAGAGCTTGCATAATATGCGTAAGAATATGCTGCTGGTACGTCAGCGAAGTGAGAACCTGATTGTGCGGTCTCCGGTAGATGGTCAATTGGGATTGCTGGATGTGGAAATCGGACAAAATATATCGACCGGGTCAAAGATTGGACAAATCAGTGTGTTGTCTGACTTTAAGGTCGAAGCCTATATTGACGAACATTATATTGACCGTGTGCGTTCCGGTCTGGATGCAACATTCGAACGCCAAGACCATAATTATGAGCTGCGTGTGCGAAAAGCTTATCCTGAAGTGCGTGAAAAACAATTTAAGACCGACTTTGTGTTCATAGGTGAACGACCGGATAATATTCGGGCAGGGCAAACGTATTATATCAACCTGCAACTGGGGCAACCTATTGAAGCGGTGCTGATTCCTCGTGGTCCTTTTTATCAAAAGACAGGCGGTCAATGGATATTTGTCGTTTCTTCAGATGGTAGTAGGGCAACGAAGCGCACGATAACCATTGGGCGACAGAATCCGATGTTCTATGAAGTGCTTGATGGTTTAGAACCCGGCGAGCAGGTGGTTACCTCCTCGTACGATACGTTTGGTGATGTGGAAGAGCTAATATTGAAATAAAAATACTGAGTATGATAAATTGGAATAATATACGTATCAGTTTCAGACGTTCGCGTTTATTTACAGCGGTGAATATCGTAGGGCTTTCTTTAGGGATAGCGGTGTCTGTCATGTTGATACTATTTGTGTTGAATGAATTGAGTTTTGACAGGCACTTTAAAGATGCTGACCGAATCATTAGTTTGCATACCGTATTGGTGAACAAGGGCAATGAAGAGCGAACTCCCCGAAGCATACGTCAGGCTATGACAGATGTTCCGGAGAAAGTAGCAGGCATTGAAGCCGTAACTCAAATATTTAATAGCGGATATACGCGTGTCCTTCATCAAGAAAAAGAGTTTTATGATATCAGGTTGTTTTACACGGAAAGTGGGTTTTTCGATGTCTTTCAAATGAAGGTGCTGGCCGGTAGTGTGCAGCCCCTTGATGAACCGAATACAATGGTGATTACGGATACGTATGCGCAACTCATTTTTGGAGATATAGAAGGAGCAGTCAATCAAATATTAATGATGAATGACGAGGCGTATACTGTTTGTGGTGTCGTAGAAAGTTTACCTAAAAACACCCATTTTAGTTTTGGTATTTTGACCAATATATACGCCATCAACTATTTGACACTGGATCATTTTACGTTTTATAAGATTGCGCCGAATGTCTCCTTAGACGGAGTGTCTAAGCAAATAGCTGATGAATATACCCGTATCTTAAGAGAGCTGGCAGGCGGGCATGCGTATGGTGCAACCGAGAAACTGACAGATATTTATTTGCATACGAAAGCGACCAATACCTTAGGCAAACGAAGTGACATGAGTTTTGTCTGGTTGCTAACAGTGATATCTTTACTTATACTGATATTAGGAGTTACTAATTTTGTTAACCTATTTACCGTACAAGGCGAAAACCGGACATTGGAAATTGGTATTAGGAAAACAACCGGTGCTGAAAATACAGACTTGGTTCGTTTATTCTTTTGGGAGACTGCTGTAACGGTGCTTATATCCTTTATTTTAGGTTTACTATTAGCCATTTTTCTGCTTCCATTCTTTGCAACACTGATAGGTAGGTCGTTAGACTTAGCAATGCTTCTAGAACCTGAAATTATTACTTGCTTGGTTTTGCTTTACGTCGTGGTCGTTTTCGCATCGGCCTTTTATCCTTCCTTCTATTTAAGTCGCTTTGCCGTTTTGGATATTATGGGCAAGAAGCTTGTTTTTTCCAAACGTAGGCTGATGTCGATAATCGTTATTTTTCAATCGGTTGCGGCTATTCTATTGTTGGGCTATCTCATGACCATTCATTATCAAACCACTTATCTCGGACAATTGCCCATTCACTACAATCCGAAGCAGGTTATGATGACCTACCTAGATAAAGATGCGTTGAGTGGTTCGACAGCGATAATACAGGAATTAAAAGCCATACCCGGTGTGAAAGAGGCAGCCCTTGCTGACCATTATTTTGGTAGAACAGGAGGAGGGAGCACGCAGTCCATTCGATTAATTGAAGATAAAGATGATTTGGGGGTTAATGAATACAGGGTAGAATCAGGGATTTGCGAAATGATGGAGTTGGAACTGGTGGAAGGTCGCTTTTTCCGGCAGAATGATGCTAAAACCAGAGAAGCTATCCTATTGAATGAAGCTGCTGTAAAACTGTTAGGCTTGAATTATCCTGTGGTAGGAAAGACTGTTCTATACCGTGGTCAACCCATGGAAATATTAGGGGTTGTGAAGGACTTTGTCTATGACTTGCCACAGAATAAAATTGAGCCGTTGGCGATAGGTGCTTACAGAGATTTACATAGCATGTTGTATATAAAATTTGAAGATAACGTATCAAGACAACAAGCCTATGAGTTGACGGAGAATACCATTCGTAAGGTGGACTCAGGCTTTGCACTTCATCCGGTTTGGGCAGCAGATCTTTATAATGATAAACTGCAAGTCTATCATACACAAGCTGAAATTTTGCTCTATGCCTCGTTGATTGCTATGTTGATAGCCACGTTGGGATTGTTGGCTATTCAATCGTATGCAGTCGTGAGGCGAACAAAAGAAGTGGCTATCCGACGCGTCAATGGGGCGACAGGTAAAGAATTGTTCTTGCTGTTATCGACCGATATTTTTAAATGGGTGTGTATAGCCGGATTGTTAGCGGTTCCATTGCTGTATTATGTAGCGACAGACTGGTTGGCCAACTATGCAAATCGTGTCAGTTTGAATTTGTGGATATTTATTATTCCCATCGTGGCACAACTGTTTGTTGCGCTACTTGCTACCTCAGGAGTTATACTAAAAGTTATATCGAAAAACCCTGTAGAATCTTTAAAATCAGAATGAACAACTAGTAAAAATAAAAGAATATGCTTAAGAATTTTATCTATGTACTGAGGCTATTTAAAACATCCAGTGTGTTGAATATACTAGGCTTGTCGGCCGGGATATTTATATTTCTGATTGTCGCTATGCAAGTCCATTATGACTTGACGTTTAATGCCTCCATTCCCCATATTGAAAATATCTATCAGATGGTTAAGAAAGAGTCTACAGCAGTGAATGAAAACTATGTCAGAGGCTTCCAGAGTACGGAAGGAGAGTTTTTAAAGAGCAGATTCCCGGAAATAGAGGCATGTTGTTTTATCAATGGGGGTGGTTATGTAAAAGAACCGGCGTTTAAAGTTATTAATGGACAAGAAAAAGAGGAATACGCAGTTTTTTCAACAATTGTATCGGAGGGATTCAAGGAAGTGTTTAAGCCAACAATCTTAGAAGGAAGTCTGGAAGATGCATTCAGTACTCTTGGTAACACCTTAATTAGTCAGTCAACTGCTCGGCTAATGTTTGGTGAAGAGTCTCCTATTGGTAAAGTTGTTGAGTTGTGGATGTTCGATGTCGTAGAGCAAAAAGATGCAGAAGGAAATGTTATAGGTGCTTATTCAACGCAGGGTTTTAAGCCATTTACTATCAAAGCAGTCTATAAGGACTATGGGGAGAATGCAAGTGTAAATGACGGATTTATAACCTGTAGGTCTTTGCTGAATGGATTTATATATCAAGCGTTTTATGTTAACATGCAAAAAAAGAATGTCAAACAATGGATGGAAAAAGCTAAAGAAAAAGAGGTGATAGAGCGTATGCAATTTTGGGATATGAATGCAAGCAAAGAACGTAATCTGGATGTTGAGAAAGTAATTACCTTAGAGTTGCTTCCTCTTCAAAATATACAGCTGAATTATCCTACCGTATCACAGAAAGGGCAGGATAGGAGTACCGTGTTTTTTCTATTTTCTATTGGAGTTTTTGCTTTATTGATAGCCTATATAAACTTTGTGAATTTTACGACAGCGATGGCACCTGCTCGGGTTCGGTCGGTTAATATTCGTATGATATTAGGAAGTGCAAAACGACAAATTCGGCTGTTGATTGCCAGCGAAGCACTCTTTTCTACCCTTTGTGCTTTGTTGGTAGCCATTGTTGGAATATTGCTGATTCAAGATACGTCTTTAGTTCAGTTGTTTAAGGCAGATATTGGGGTTGATAGTCAATGGAGAATCATAGTTGGTGTTGGAGTTGCATTATTGCTTTGTAGTTTGTTGATAGGGATTTATCCGGCCTATTATATAACAAACTTTAATCCCTTGCTAGCCTTAAATTTGTCAGCCTCAACAGGTGTGAGAAGCACAAAACTTCGTTTTGGTTTGATGGTTGTTCAATTGTTTGTTGCGGTTTGTTTTGTAATCATTGCTTTATTTATTAATCGACAACATCATTATTTAGTGAATTACTCTGTAGGTTTTGACAAAGAGGATATATTATTATTGACTACGAATGACTATAATGGTTCTTTATTGCATACAGACATAAAAATATTCGCCGAAGAGGTGATGCGCAATCCAATTATAAAAGACTTTACAGCCAGCCAAAGTGTGATAGGACGAGACTGGATGAATAACACCAATATGAGTTCAGATGGAACAGGTAGGATGTTTTCATGGAACGATGCTAAAGTGTTGAGTAATTTTCTGCCTTTCTTTAACATACCTGTTATTGAGGGGCAAGAAATGGAAGAACGAATCGTAGGACAAAAAAATCAAGTAGTTGTCAATGAAGAATTCCTCAAACTTCATCAAATAGAAAATGGATTACAAGGTCTAAACGAAGATATGCTATTGAAAAATAATCATGTAGTAGGAATTGTATCCAACTTTAATTACGCTTCTTTATTTAACAATATCGGTTCGTTGATGATTTCAGAAGAAGAGATTAATAATCTTCCTTATTTATACTTCAAAGTGTCTCAAAGACATTTTGTTGAAGCCCGCAAGCATATAGAAGAAACATGGAAGAAGTTTAGTAATAAAGAAATACAGTTTGGGTTTCTAGATGATCAATTAGAACAACTCTATCAGTCGCAAGCGAACTTGGCACATGCAATTTCTTTTGTTAGCCTAATTATTATATTAATCGCAATAATGGGTGTTTATGGTCTAATCACCTTCCAAACGAAATACAAAACGAAAGAGATAGCTATTCGCAAAGTCAATGGAGCAGAGGTAAAAGGTATCTTATATCTTTTAAACAAAGGGCTATTGGTTCAATACTTGATTGGTTGTCTATTAGCCATTCCTGTAGCCTACTATGTTGTTGAATTGTGGTTAGAGCAATTCCCTTATAAAATAGAGATAACCCCTTGGCTATTCATTTTGGGTGCTTTTATAGTGTTAGTAATAACCCTTGTTGCTGTTACCCTGCAAAGCTATCGGGCTGCCACAAAGAATCCCGTTGAATCACTAAAATCAGAATAATTATAATTAATAAACTATACGACCATGATTGAAATTAAGAATTTAAGTAAGGTGTTTCGCACCGAAGAGATTGAAACAGTCGCATTGAATGATATAACAATGAGAGTTGAAGAGGGCGAATTTATTGCCGTTATGGGACCTTCCGGCTGTGGAAAATCGACCTTATTGAATGTGGTAGGTTTGTTGGATAATCCTACTTCCGGAGAATATGCATTAGATGGGCAAGAGGTGGGCAAGTTGAAGGAGAAAGATCGCACCAAAGCTCGAAAAGGGAAAATCGGTTTTGTATTTCAAAGCTTTAACCTGATTGAAGAGATGACGGTGTTTGAAAACGTGGAATTGCCACTGACTTACCTGCATGTGAGTAAATCGGAACGCAAAAAGCGGGTAGAAGAAGCGTTGAAGAAAATGAATATCAGTCACCGAGCAGGGCACTTTCCGAATCAACTTTCCGGAGGACAGCAACAGCGGGTGGCTATCGCACGAGCCGTAGTAGCTGAACCTAAGTTGATTTTAGCGGACGAGCCGACCGGTAATCTGGACTCAAAGAACGGATTGGACGTGATGAATCTACTAACCCAACTGAATCATGAAGGAGCTACGATTGTGATGGTGACTCACTCGCAGCATGATGCTTCATTTGCTCATCGCATCATTAACCTGTTTGACGGAAAAATCGTTGCTGAAACCAAGTTGTAATGAATTTGGCTGTGTAATATAGCGTTTCGCCGGAGCGGATGGCGGTAAGACGTTTAATGCAATAGATAGAAAGAGGAGTGAATGCCTGAAATATTTATTTTATATAACGATGCTAAAAGTAGTCCAACCTTCTGTGTGGCTATATTTAAGACTTCCGCCATGTAGTCGCAAGATATAGCGGGAAACACTTAATCCAATGCCCGAACCGTCTTGCTTAGTGGTATAGAAGGGAATGAAAATATTGTCAAGGATATCATCCGGAATGGCTTCTCCCTTGTTAGTGAAACTAATTTTGATTCTATCATCTACAAGGGTTGCTATCTGAATGTGTATTTCCGGGCTTTCCTCTTTGGTGGTCGCTTCAATGGCGTTCTTTAATAAATTGACAATCACCCGGCTGAGTTGAGAGCGATCGGCATAGAGCGTAATGTTCTCCCGGTCGCTATATATCTGTGTTCGAATGTTTTTAGCATCTATAATGGTCGACTCCAGCTTGAGTATAGAGTGGATAAAGGGAAGTAGGTCGATGGCTGTTTTTTGCGGAGTTGATATGCGCGAGAACTCTCTGTATGAGTTGACAAATGTTGTCAGATCTTTAGCTGTTGAATGAATGGTGGCAAGAGAGTCGATGGTGCTTTCCCTTTGAATAGCTTGCGATTCATCGTTTTGGTTTTGAAAGCTGTAAAGGAGCATCTCAGTTAAGGAGGTGATGGGGGTAATCGAATTCATGATTTCATGTGTCATGATACGAATGAGCTTCGCCCATGATTCCATTTCTTTAGCCTCCAGTTCGCTGTCTATGCCATAGAGGGTGATTACACGCAATTCTTGTTGGTTGACTTGTATATTAGATGCTCCTAAGCTGATTTGTTTTTGTTCCTTTTCAGTTGAAATAACTATCTGTCGGTTTTCATCACTTGCTTTGAGACTCTTAAATACCTCAGGAAGCTCTTCATCAATTACTTTCAGTTGGTTCAAATGTGTGAGCACCGGAAGTCCTAATAAGCTGCTAGCAGCGTGATTGCTGTCTTTGATATTGTCTTTTGAATCCAGTATAATGATGCCGGCCGGAATAGACTGTACAATATGGCTAAGGAAACGCTCATGCTCAATCACCTCCTGACGAGCTTTAGAGATAATCTCTTTGATGCGGTTCATCATTTCATTGAGTTCTTTTTCTCGTTTTGGAAGTTTGGTCGTTGTAAAGTGAAACATATAGTCGCCATTATCCAATGCATTGAGCAGGAAGAAAATATTTTTATTAATCTTGTTGTAATAACGATAAATCTGAATGATAGACAAAAGGAAAAGCAGAAAGAAGGAAAAAGCATAGATGTATTCAGTTTGTATAATAAAGAATGTAGTCCCAGCTACTGCAATAATTAGTAGCAGGGTATAGATGGTCAGTTTTTGTTGAATAGATTTAAACATAAAGAGGAGGATTTATAGTCCGTATTTTTTTATTTTGCTGTATAGTGTTGGGCGAGAGATACCCAGTTCTTCTGCTACTGCTGATAAGTTGTATTCGTGTTTTTTCAATGCTTTTGCAATCAGGATGCTTTCCATATCTTCGATGGTCATAGGCTCTGCTGTGTGGAGGCTGCTTTCCTTTTCGTTTAAAAAGAAATCTTCTGACTGTAAAACATTTGTATCACTTAATATGATGGCTTTTTCTATCGCATGGCGTAGCTCTCTTACGTTGCCCGGCCATGAATAAGCCTGTAACTTCTTCATCGCTTCTTCGCTGATTGTGCAGTCTTTCTTATCATACTTTGCCTTGAGCTTATGAAGAAAGAAGTTGGCTAAAAGGGGAATGTCTACTTTGCGCCCTCTTAGAGGTGGGACTTCCAGATGTATGGTGTTGATGCGATAAAATAAGTCCTCTCTGAACTTTCCCTGACTCACTGCTTCATGTAAATCGGCATTCGTAGCACAAATAAGGCGGATATCTACCTTTATGGGCTGGTTGCTACCTACTCTGGTAATCTTTCGTGATTGAAGGACGGTTAATAATTTCGCTTGCAAAGCCAGATCCAGATTGGCTATCTCATCAAGAAAAAGTGTTCCCTTGTCTGCTGCTTCAAATTTTCCGGCCCGATCGGTATGTGCATCTGTAAACGAACCTTTCACATGACCGAACAGTTCGCTCTCAAAAAGTGAAGGGCTGATAGCACCCATGTCAACGGTGACAAGTGTTTCATTATGTCTGGATGAAAGTTGGTGAATAGCTCTGGCTACTACTTCTTTTCCTGTTCCGTTCTCTCCGGTGACTAGCACGTTGGCATCTGTTTTAGCCACCTTTTTTATCAAAGCATACAGCTCTTTCATCAAGTTAGACTCTCCCCAGCAAATGTCTTGCTCTTTATTGATGACTGCATTCAGCACGTCTTGTTTCTCTTTGAGCTTTTTTACTTCCTTTCTGGATTCATGAAGCGCATAGGCCGACTGGAGTGTGGCAAGTAGTTTTGCATTATCCCAAGGTTTCACAACAAAGTCGGTTGCTCCTTCTTTGAGTGCCCGTATGGCCAAATCAATATCTGCATAAGCTGTGAACAATATAACAGGCATGTCAGGCATTTCTTTTTTAACCTCTGATAGCCAGTAAAACCCTTCGTTTCCGGTGTTTATCCCGGCTGAATAGTTCATGTCCAGTAGGGCTATGTCCGGTTTTTCGGCTTTGATAGTAGTGAGTAGCAACTCAGGAGAAGACAGCAGGTGTATCTTCTCAAAATGGTTCGCTAATAAAATGCGAAGTGTATTTAAAACGTTTTTATTATCGTCAACAACTATGATGCTTCCTTTTTTCATAATCCTTAGGGTTCATATCGTACACAAATATAATGAATTGGAGGGGTTAGGGAGATATACTTGAATGAAATAAATATCTTGTTCGAAACTTCAAGCGTTTCAGTTTGTTATAATGACAACGGAATGATATACACCTAATATATAGATTGGATGAAAAAGTGTTTTTTATTACCCAAAGCTCTCATTTTGTTTTTCTTAGTCGTTTTGACGGCTTGTGCCAGTAATAAAGGGGTTACTACGCTTGCAAAGGATGGTTTTGCAGCGAAGATTGAAAACAGGAATGTGATACTGGTTGATGTAAGAACGGCTGACGAATGGTCGACTGGTTATATCCCGGGTGCTATCAATATCGATGTTACGAAGACGGACTTTACTGAAAAAGCACGAGAATTATTGCCGGCCAATAAAGAAATAGCCGTATATTGTCGTTCCGGCGTAAGAGGAAAAATGGCAAGTAAGAAGTTAGCAAAAATGGGCTACAAAGTATATAACCTCAAAAAAGGCTTTATGAGTTGGGAGGGAGCAGTCATAGTTCCTGAAACAGCAGAATAATGCCGATGTGAACGGATGTTTGATAGAGTTGTTTTGAGATGAACTCTGTCAGTTGTATTGAATGAAATGTTATTGTAAATAAATATATAAAACAAAATAATAAGCATACATGAAAAAGAAAATTGGGATATTTATAGGAAGTCTTAGAAAAGAGTCATTCAGTAGAAAGTTGGCTAATCATATGATTGATATTGCCCCTGAACAGTTTGAAATGAGTATTATTGAAATAGGTCATCTTCCTATGTATAATCAAGATTATGATGCAGAGGCTAGTACTCCTCCATCTTATATTGCTTTTAGAGAAGAAGTTCGTGCGCTGGATGGTTTCTTGTTTATTACTCCTGAGTATAATCGTTCTTATCCGGCCGTTATAAAAAATGCGCTGGATGTTGGTTCGCGTCCTTTTGGAAAAGGAGTTTGGGCCGGCAAACCCGGGGGTGTAATGAGTATCTCCATAGGAGGAATAGGTGGCTTTGGCGCTAATCATCATTTACGCCAAGTGTTGTGCTTCTTAAATGTCTATTTGCTTCAACAACCGGAATCGTATGTGGGCAACATTAGTCAATATATAGATGAAGAAGGGCATGTCATTAATGAAATAACCCAAAAGATTCTTCAAGATTATATGACGGCATTTGCTACTTGGGTGGAAAAACATTAAAGTCCATCCCGGTTATATATACAAAAGGGTAATGTAGAACAACTGCATTACCCTTTTTTGATCAATCTTTTTGTTATTGCTTATTCTTCTAGTACCAAGCTAAGTATAAGTCCTTTGAAGGGCGTTTCTAAATTTTCTTTTGTGTTCACAATTCTAATCAATTGAGCTTGCTCACCGGACAGATTAACTTTGGATTTATGTTCATATTTATTGTCACTGATGGTCTTCCACTCAGTTCCATCTGTAGATAATTGAATTTCTATATGCTGGGATATTTCATTGTCTCCCAGATTAACCTGTAAAGCTTGAAGTGCGTACAACTGATCCAGTCTCAATTGTATGTACTGATTTGTTTTCCAATGTACAATCTCTAGTACCGGTGCAATAATCACTTGGTTACGTTTGGTTTGTAGGGGTATGTCTTTGATTTGTGGCATATTACTTTCCAAACTATGAGGATTGTAGCTGTTTTTAGCATTCCAGGCTGTCTCATATTTTACATTGATTTGGTTGATGTAGTATTCAAACAGCGCATCAGCAAGAGGTTGCATAACTAAAGAGCCTGTTTTAACACCCGGTTGATAAGGGTTTTGATTGTATCGATGGTCTATCGTATAGTTTATAACTTGCAAAGCTTGTATGTATGGGTACATCTCCTCTATCACTTTCCGGTCGTCATTGTCGAATGCCTCGATCAATCTTAACACCGCTAAGCCTCTTTCGCCAAGGTTCTTGAATTGGTATAGCCAAGGTTCAATTTCTTTAATCAACGTGGGGTTATCGCTGCTTCCCAATAGTAGATTGGCAGAGGTCAATATGTCTTGATACGTTTGTTTAAGTAGCTGTAAGTCGGAACTGCTGACATCCCCAGTTTTTAGATTATTCATAATACGGTCGGCTATGGGCTTCATTTCAACCGATTCTTTACGTCTGAAACCATGACCGTTGGGTCCCAAGTCGGAGTTGTGAGAAGCAAAGACCTTCAATGCTTTGTGAGAAGTTGGCATTAGGTCTTTAATCGCATTGTTCCACGAGCGCTGGCTGTCAAACTTTTCCATATTCCAAGCATAGTCTGCTACGCTGTAAATGGCAATTTTCGAAGCTTCTGCCCGCTCCATCGGGTTAGCAACAAAGCCGGAAAGGTCGTCCTTGATATGCGTGTCATTACCATATACCGGACCCAGTAACAGGTGATCTCTCACATAGTCTGATACCGGAAAATTCCACCAAACATACGCAGGGCGTTTTATTAACGGATTAATCCATTCTTGTCCTTCGTGTGTTATTTCAGCGATAACGCGGTCGCCTGTCCACATGATATGGATAGATGGATTCAGTCTATCTCCTAGGGTAGGTAAGTAGCCTTTTTCAACGTTCGACCAGCTTTTATTATATTCCGTAGGGCACATGACGAGTGGGGTTACATCATCTTTACGCTGGATGAATTCATTGTCGATATAGTTGAGTAGCTCAGCTTGTTTTTCCGGATTAGTTCCCTCACCGCTGATGTCGTCAAAAAACACAGCAAACGAACGAACACCTAGCTCATACATCTTTTCGAATTTCTGAATGAGGTGTTGCCGGTCTTCATCATTCCAGCGAATATCAAGTCCCGGATGGATAGCCCATACAAAATCCACTTGATGCGCATGAGATGTTTCAACCAGTTTTTGAATGTTCTCAGCTTCTTTTTCAGGGTAGGGCTTGCGCCAGTTGGGTGAACTGTGATAGGGGTCGTCTTTAGGACCATAGATGTAGGTGTTTAGCTTGTTGCGCCCGTAAAACTCCAACTGCCTCACACGGTCGTTATAGCTCCAAGGAGTGCCGTAAAAACCTTCGACCACTCCACGATACCTCACGTCCGGGAAGTCGGTAATTTCTAGCAATGGCAGTACGTCTTTGTCAATTATTTGGAGGAATGTTTGCCAGCCATAAAAGACCCCTCTGTCATCAGATCCTGCAATTACTATCATGTTTTTATCGGTCAATAAGTAATACCCTTCTGCTTGCTCGGGTATTCGTTTAGCATATTTCTTGATGGTTTTGTCTCCACGCTTTCCAATAATCAGTTTAAACTTTCCTTTTTTATCTCCTGCGCCTAAAATATGTTGTATGGATTTTGTCAATTCCGGAGAACAATTCTCCAGCCCGGTGTAGTTGATTACCTGAGGCAAACGAATCGTTTCGTTTTTATTGATGACTAGTTGGGGAGTAGGCTGTATGTTTATACGTTGTCCAACAGCTTCTGTGCAAAATAAAAAAGAAAATAAAGTAAAGGAAACGGACAATAAAAGTTGTTTCATATCAGGTTGAGAGTTTGTAAATAATTAATTTGGATATAAATATCACCATTTATTGTCTATAAACACACATGAATAGCTCTATTTCGGTCTTTTTAAGCTTTCTTTTCCTCGATATAAGTAATACATATGCAAATTAGAGTTTATACTTCTAATAAACGTCCAATGGCTATAAAATGTTTCTGAGCTCAGTGGGCGACATCCCGTAGACTCCCTTGAAAGCTTTGTTGAATGTGCTTCTGTTGGCAAATCCGGAATCGACATAGACATCCGATATGCTTTTATCTCTTTCTTTTACAATCATATCATAGGCGTATTTAAGCCGATGTTCATAAATGAATTCATTAAATGTGTGACCTGTCTTTTCTTTAATCGCTTGAATAAGATATTGCCTGTTAGTGCCGATTTTAAGGGCCAGCTCTTCACGTGACAAATCAGCATTCCTGTATATTTGTGATTCATCCAGATAGTTTTTAAGTTTGATGATGATGTCATCATAAGGGGATGCAGGCACATTTCCTTCGTTTAATTTCTCCGTTTTTAGCTTATGCATCAACTTATTGCTTTCTTCTATTTTTGTGTATTGATGGTGTAGCTGTTGATTTTTCTTTTTTAGCACTTTCCCATTGCGCCATGACTGGTATAACAGCCCAAGAGATAATAAGAATACGAGCGCCAGGATGATAAGAATGATTTGTGTCAACTGTAGCTTTTCTTCGCTCTGTTTAGCTAATAGACCTGCTTTTTCTACTTGATGAATGGTTTGAATTTCTGCTACTCGGGAGGAGAAGTCTATTTTGCTGATTGAGTCGTATGCATGATGTACCTGATTGATGAGGTTGTATGCGCTAAGGTTATCTCCTTCTGCATTGAGAATCTTTGCTTTTAAAATATTTATCTCCAGGTATTCTTGAGGATTTGTTTCTAACGAAATGTTCTCGAGCAGCACTTGGATGTACTGCCTGGCTTCAGGAAAGTTTTTTGTGAGTAAGTGATATTCTGCTTCCGACTTATAGTATTGCATGAAGTTGGAGTGGGGTGTGTTGGAAAACTCTCTGATAAACTGTTTGATTTCATCTAATTTCATGCGAGCTTCCTTAAGCTGATTGGTTTTCATAAATGATAAAGCACTCAATGAATTAACCCTGTTTAAGCAGTAGTAATAAAGAAATAGGTCTTCGTTATTAGGTGTTTCAATGCTTTTAAAGTCTCTTTCTATACGATTAAGAAGGCTATCAGCAATCACTATAGCCTGTTTATGTTGTCCTAGCTTTTCATTACTCAATAATATTCCCTCCATAGCCGGAAAGTAAGAGTAGATGCTTAGCTTGGGCTTATTAGCCTTTAGCATCACTTCATTAATAGCATAGGCTTCTTGAAAGTTTAACAACGCTTTGTCCCATTTTTCGGTGTTTACATACATCATGCCCAGATATACATAAGCCTGACGTTCAGATAATAGGTCATTGTCGAGCTTTGACTGCGAGAGCATCTCGTTTATTTCGACTAAAGCCAAATCATATAATCCCTTCATTAGGAATTGCTCTACTTTCATTGTTGCTAGGGTGCTTTTTATAGAGCGATACCTTGTTTTTTCTTCGCCGGTTATATGCTTTTTGGTTTGTTCATAAAGTGCCAGCTCTTCATCCATCAGGTTTAGATAGAATCTTATAGAGTCGTTTTCATCTTTCTTGGATAAACCATAAATTCTGAAGCGATAGGCATAGGCAATTAATAGATGGTCTTTTTCTTTGATTGCCTTTTCTTCAATGGGTGCTATCAGTTCTGGGCTTGATAGAAATAAGCTTACATGTTTATCAAGCAGTTTGAGCTTCTCTACACCTTTAGCTTGCTTTATAAGAGTGAGCACACTGTCTGCCTGGCTATGATTTCCGAAAGCCTGCTGGGTAGATGCATAGAATGTGAAAAATAATATGGTGATTAGGCAGCCTAGTTTTTCTTTCATGCTGATTGTTCTATAAGGTGATTAGCTCGTGATGGTTTTCAATCAATAAGTTATATGTAATATGCTGTTTTTTGCATTGATTTATGCGAAGTTATGTCATTACTAGCCAAAGTATATACATCTTCTTTGCCAAATTTACGCCTGTATAATATCTTTTGCAAATAATCGTCATCTTTTGCGAAATGCATCTATCCCTAGTTGTAGGTTTTGTATGCTTCAAAGCACGATTTAAACCCTTTGTAACGTGTTATTCCCAGTTTTGCGAATAGTCTTTACTCTTTTGCAAGTAGTCTTTTAGACGTATGTGTTATAGGTTGAACTTTGCCTCAGGAAAATAAATCTTGTATTAAATTTTAAAAACCTATGAAACATTTCAAATCTATTTATGCCATTAGTGCATTTATTTTGGCATTATTAATGGCTTCGTGTGATAATGAGTTGCACATAACGATGCCTGAGGGACCGAAAGGACCGGCTGGCATATCTGCTTATGAACTTTGGGTCGAGCGTGTAAATAATGGTGACATTGATTGGCCTAAAGACCGGACATCAGAAGACCAGTTCTTCCTGTATTTAAAAGGGAAAGACGGCAAAGATGGTCAGGATGGTCAAGATGGGTTAAGTGCCTATGAGCTATGGGTGAAAGAAGTAGCTAAAGGTATTAAAGATCCGCACAATCCGGCTAAAGAGTGGGATAAGACCAAGAACAAAATGGATGATTTTTGGTATTTCCTTACCGGAGCTGACGGTAAAGATGGTAAGAATGGTTCCACGCCTGTTATTGGAGATAATGGTAATTGGTGGATAGATGGTATAGACACCGGGAAGCCTTCTAGAGGAGCTGACGGTAGAGATGGAACTAAGATAGAAATTAGCCATAACCTGACTTGGATAATTGACGGGACGGATACCGGAGTGTCGGTAAAAGGTCAAGACGGGCAAGATGGTCAGGATGGTCAAGACGGACAAGATGGACAAGACGGTCAGGATGGTAAGGACGGTAAAAATGGTAGTGTCGTTAAGATTGGTACAAATGGAAACTGGTTTATTGATGGTATAGATACAACGATTCCGGCTAGAGGAAAAGATGGAAGCAAAGGAGCTGACGGAACACAAGGTGCTGACGGGCTAAATGCTTATGAGCTTTGGGTCACAGAAGTTATGAAAGGCATAGAGAACCCTCATAAGCCGGGCGAAAACTGGGATAAGACTAAAATTGCTATGGATGACTACTGGTATTTTCTACGGGGTAAAGCCGGTGTTGATGGACAGAATGGTAAAGACGGTCAAGATGGTCAAGATGGTCAAGATGGTAGTGTTGTGACAATTGAGAATGGCTATTGGTATATTGACGGACAGAATACGAATATCAAAGCGGAAGGAAAGGATGGTCAAGATGGTAAGGATGGTAGCGTTGTGACGATTGAGAATGGCTACTGGTATATTGACGGACAGAACACGAATATCAAAGCGGAAGGAAAAGACGGTCAGGATGGTCAAGACGGTCAGAAAGGTCAAGATGGTAGAGATGGAAGTGTTATAACGATTGTGAACGGCTACTGGCATATTGACGGAGTAGATACCGGTATTCCTGCCTTTGGTAAGGACGGTCAGGATGGTCAAGATGGTCAGCAGGGTCAGGCAGGTCAAGATGGATTAAGTGCCTATGAACTTTGGAAAGCTGAAGTTGAGGCAGGTAGGGTAAAAGACCCTAAAAATCCCGAAGAAAAATGGCCGACAATCAAGAATAAAGTTGAAGACTTCTGGGAATACCTGACAGGTAATGATGGTCAAGCCGGAAATGACGGAAATGATGGAAATGACGGTCAAGATGGTCAGCCGGGAGCTGATGGACAATCAGCGTATGAACTATGGAAGGAAGAAGTAGCCAAAGGGTTAGCCAATCCGCATGAGGCGGGGGCGGACTGGCCAAAAGATAAAACAACAGTCAGCGACTTCTGGGAATACTTACGAGGTGTTGATGGTCAAGATGGACAGGACGGTGAAACGATTATTGATGGTCAGGTTGTAATTCTTGGAGTTCCCAACGTTATCTCTCAATATTCATTACAAGAGCATGAAGAGCATGTTAGGTGGACTGATGGTGGAGTGCTTTTCGTAGTATACAATGAAGTAGGTATACCTTCTCCGGGAGCAAAAGTGAAAGGAATGCCCGGAATGGACCCGAACAAAGAGTTTGTGGCAGACGATGCCGGACAATTCCTAGTTACAAAAGAAGAACTACCTGAAGGAAAAGCAATACCTGAACTGATAGGTACTGTTCAAGTAACCTACAAAAACAATAAAGGGAATGAAGTGACTGAGACGTCGGCTGCTAATACGTATGTTCCTAACAGAGTTCATGTACGGTTGATTGTTACCAGTCGTGTGGTAGGACTAAGCAGCAGTACTGCAACGGCAACATGTCGTATGGAGCGTAATGTAGGTACTCCGGGTGCTAAATGGGAGAGAATACCTAGCCATTTAGGTGACGTGAATCAAGTCATGAAGTGGTTCGAATTGACAGATGCGAACAATCCCACCTCATTCGATGAAAATGCTCCTATCAAACAACATAGTAAGAACGTGTCTCAAGCAATGCCTACAGGAGTTGACCGGATGCATATTGTGCCTCCTTATATGAAGAAACCGGCTTCAGGTGCAGCCGAGTGGGACGGTAAAGATCATTTCTATGTCGTCAGAGTAGATAGCTATTACGGTGAGAGCCCAATGGCACCTATGGTGGTTCGCGTTCCTCCCGTGCAATATCTGCCAAATATTGGAAATTATGAAGGAGTCAAAGGATATGCTTCAGGATTGAATTCAGTTGAAGAGCTGACCGTTGTCTTTGACAGCTCACATATCGATTCTAATCATGTGTATGAGTCTGATTGTGTTAAAGAAACAAGGACAGTTGGAGGACAAGCTTATGACTATTGGCTTCCGGTGGTTGCTGACTATGCAGTAGTAGAGAAGGCGGCATTTATAAAAGTGAAGTTTGTAAAATCAGGTAATGGTTCCAGTGGTGATGAATCTGTGGATAATCGTTATGAGCTGGCTTCTATTGCCGATGGTAAAGCGAAACTTGTACGTGTAAATCTAGGGTCAGCTGTTTATGTTGAAAGTGAAATAGAGTATTTTCTTTCTCCGGGCAAACTTATCGGTCGACTTAGATACAATAAAACGAATCAAACGATGATGATGGAAGGGATTGATGACGATATGATGCAGACACCTACTATTACAGATATTGCAGTGAATTAAGCTAACTATACAAACTCTTGAATGATGAAAATAAATAAAGTTATACTTGGGATACTGTCTTTGGTTGCTATGGGCGTCATGCCCTTAGCAGCACAAGATAACCAAACTGAAAAGAAGAAAGATACTAAAGCATGGGAAATAGGAGCCGGAGGCTCGGTGTTTCAATTCAGCCGTACACAGTTTAGCGACTTCAAAAAACTGGAAGATGGTGGCTATGATTTCGACTTGAAACTAAAACATGCTGTTTATGGAGTAGATTTATATGTGGCACGAGAACTTACTCGACATCTATATTTGGATATTCAAGGAACAGTCGGTATCACCTCCGATAAGCTTAGTGGTAAAAATAAGACAAAGATGCTTTACATGATTGGACCGGGCTTGCAGTGGCGTTTGGGTGAGTATTTCGGTTCAAAATATATTGATCCGTATCTGCGTGCAGGTGTGGGCTATATGAATAAAGACTTTTCTATCCATTATATAGGAACGGAAGGGCAGACTGAAAACAGCATGGACTGGGAGCTGGGAAACAGTGCTAATAAAGATGGTCGTGATAAGAAACATATGATGCCGGTTTCTTTGGGAGTAGGACTTAATATGTGGTTGAACGACCATATAGGGATAGGAGTACAAGCAGATTATTTGGTGATGCCTTACAAGCAAGTGGCAAATACGCTCCAAGGAACAGCCCGATTGATATGGCGTATAGGGGGGAAATCAAAGAAAAGTGCTTCGATCGTTCAGTATCAGGATCGTGTAGTTGAAAAGACGGTCGAAAAACGTGTGGAAGTGCCTGTGCAGGTAGAAAAAATAGTCGAACGTGTTGAATACACCAAGCTGTATGAGTTGTTTAATAATATATACTTCGAGTTTGACAAAGCTGTGTTAACTGCCAAAAGTCAGGAAGTTATACAAGAAATTGCCGGAATTCTTAAGCAAAATACAGATAAGAAATTCTTGATAACCGGTTATACGGATGCAGTAGGAGCCCCTGCTTATAATATGGAACTTTCAAGAAAGCGTGCTTTGGCAGTTGTTGAAGCATTGGTTGAGGGAGGGGTATCTTCATCAATTTTGAAATCCATTGGAGTGGGAAGGGCGGTATCTCATGCCAAAGTCAATGCTTCAGAACAAGTGAGAGAAGGCGACAGAAAAGTAACCATCGAGTTGGTTAAAAACATGGATTATTGGCATACACTTCCGGCAGATAAGTAATATAAAGCATAGTGAAATGCTTCATAGTGAGAGGGGTGTCAGTCTAAAGGACTTGCGATGCCCCTCTTTCTATTTTTCTTACCTCATATTCATGGATTTCTCTTAAAAGACCGCAGCTTTCTAATTTGCCGGTCGAAACTAATTGTTTTAATCGCCAATTTAAATAACTATCTCCAACAGAAAAATCAATGTCATATAGTGTGTATCCAATAATACGTGCTGCATTTTGAAATTCTGTGGTACAGTATTTTAGTAGAGAATTATCATAGTAACTATCATCTGACTCCTCTATTTGACCGTTTTCTCCAATAGTTCTAAGTGCTGAGTTTCCTGATAAAACTTTTAGCCATACCAGCTCCCATTTTGCCAGTTCGTTTTTATCAATAAGTTTAAAACTATCTAATAGGGGTTTTACTTGTTCTATTGGCACCACATTGAAAGTGGTAGGGCTTACCACTTCTATTCCATTTAGATTCATAGGGATATTAGGAAAGTCTAACATGTAGAATTGAATGTCAAGTTTATTTAAATGAAAGAGTAAACGTATTGCGCTTAAAACTTCATAGAGTTCAGCGGTGTGTAACCCCGTCCATAAATACACCTTGCTTATATTTTTAGAGTTGGCTATGAGTGACTCTATAGTCGCGATATCTTTATCAACAACCTCTGCAAAAAGATTAGAAATATCTGTGCCTCTGAAGTTATCTGATAACCAAGATTTTCTCTTTTCTACATTCTTTTTTAAATCGCAAATTGGTCCAATGTTCAATCTGTCTTCTAG
>CAZSWS010000022.1:0-35216 GCA_964610765.1 uncultured Parabacteroides sp. | reverse complement strand
AGTTGCCCCTATCAATTTGATTAAATGAATAGGCTATTTACTTTACATGCAAACAGCCTTCATGCCAATAACCCACTCATACAGATGCATATATACAAAAATCGGGTTGAAAAAGTCTCCTTTCTCAACCCGATTTATATATTACTAAGCGACTGGTTTTATTCTATTCCGCCACCTAATGCACGGTATAGGTTGACACTATAAGTCAGTTGCTCTAATTTATCATTAATCTGTCCCAAACGAGCTTGTAAATAATTTTGCTCTGCCTGAATCACTTCTAAGTAATTGGCTAAGTCAGATTTTAAAAGCTCTTGCGTATAATACACCGATTTCTCTAAAGATTCTACTTGATTGGCTCGCACCTCATTTTTGCTTAAGGAAGATTCAAAACCAAACAATAAGTTCGATACTTCCATGCTGGCTTCAAGCACCGTCTTTTTGAAAGTAATGAATGTAGCTTCTTCTTCTGCTTTCGACATTTTCAAATTGGCTCTTAGTTTGTTTTGAGCAAACAGCGGTTGTGTAATCCCTCCTAGAATATTTGCGAAAATATTTCGGGGATTAAAGAAGTCCGACAAGGTTGTACTGGCATATCCCAGCATTGATCCGGCATTCAGCGTAATAGACGGATAGAAGCTGGCTCTCGCCGCATTGGTCAATTCGAAAGCATTTTTAAATGCATATTCTGCTTGACGCACGTCCGGACGTTTGGCTAACATTTGTACCGGAATACCATAACTGATGGATTCTGAAATGGCTTGACTAGCAATTGAACTTCGTGTGATGGGGCCCGGTCTGCGACCTAGCATCAAACACAAACCATTTTCCGTTTCACGGATCGCTTTTTCAAGATCAGGTATAGACAATTGGGTGCTAAACCCTAACGCTCTACTCTGCTCTACCCCTGCTTCATTTTGACCACCCGATTCTTTCAAAGCTTCGATTGTAGCCGTTGTTTCTTTCAACAATTCAATGGTTTCTTTCGTCACTTTCAGTTGTTCGTCCAGTGCCATCAATGAATAATAAGTGGTGGCAATATTCGCAACAAGAGATGTTTGAATCAAGTTTTGATAAGCATGGGTCGACATCAACTGTGCAGCCTGTGCCCGGTGTTGTCTGTTCAGCTTACCCCATAAGTCAGCTTCCCACGTAACGGCAACACCTAAACCAAAGTTCGTACCTCTTTCATAACCCAGCACGTCTTTACCCTCAGCACCTATACTGATGCGTTGATGCTCTACCTGACCGGCAAGTGCCACATTAGGGAAATAAGCTCCCACAGCCATACTTACACCAGCTTCAGCTTGTTTGATACGTTGATAAGCAATTTGCATATCAAAGTTGTTTTGCAACCCCTCTTCAATCAAGGTCCGAAGTAACGGATCTGAGAAATATTCTTTCCAAGGTATATTCGCAATCGTTGTTGTATCGGTTGGATTTTCATCTCTGAAGAGTCCCTCTGTCTCTACCTCCGGTGATACATATTTATTCACTATTTGGCAGGAAGACAGTCCTATTGAGGCTATCAGCCCCAATAGACAAAGTCTTTTTATATATTTCATATAACTCATCACTTTTTAGTTTTACTTTTTATGAATTCATCGTTTGTGTTAATGAAACCGGATGAACTGAATCGGTCTTGGATGGTTTGGAAGATGATGTACAGTGAAGGTATCACCAGAATACCAATCATAGTTCCAATAAACATCCCTCCAATCGCACTAATACCAATAGACTGGTTACCTACAGCACCTGCACCACTGGATAAAGCCAACGGAAGCAAGCCAAAGATAAATGCAAACGAAGTCATTAAAATCGGGCGAAGACGGGCTACAGCACCATTAACTGCTGCTTCAACCACACTCATTCCTTGTTGTCTACGCTGAATTGCATATTCCACAATCAGAATGGCATTCTTAGCCAACAGTCCTATCAACATAATCATAGATATCTGTACATAGATATTATTCACAATTCCTCGGCTGATACCAAACATCCAGATAAAGATGAATACACCTAACAAACCAACCGGTAAAGAGAAAATAACAGAAAGAGGTAAGATATAGCTTTCATACAGTCCGGCAAGCAGTAGGTAAACGAAAATCAAACATAAAGCAAAAATGATAATCGTTTGTTGTCCACTACCGGCCTCTTCACGTGTCAAACCGGAATACTCATATCCATATCCTAACGGAAGTGTTTCGGCAGCAATTTCTTCAACTACCTTAATAGCATCTCCCGAACTATATCCATCCATCATATTAGGTATAATGGTTACGTCCATTGAGGAGAACATATTAAAACGAGTCAATAACTGAGGACCTGTAATGTCGGTAATCGTGATAAACTCTGTAATAGGTGCCATCTCGCCGGAAGCTGTTTGCAGGTAGATACCGTTCAGGTCATCTTCCGTTTCACGATATTCAGGTGAAGCCTGCATCATAATACGGAACTGCTTTCCGTACAAGTTGAAGTTTGAAGTATAAAAACTACCTATATACATTTGTAGAGTCTGCATCACAGATGACAAGGTCAAACCAGATTCTTTAATCTTAGGTATATTTGCTTCCACCATCTTTTGTGGGAAAGTTGGGTTAAAAGTACTCATACCCATCAATATTTCATCGCGTTGATTTACCTTACCGATAAAATCTTGTGCAATAGCATAAAAATCATTGATATCTCCACCCATACGGTCTTGCAACTGCATCTCAACCCCACTGGATATACCAAACCCTTGAAGAGTAGGTGTACCAAAGAACATAAACGTAGCATTTTGTATATGACTAGTCTTCTCTGTAAGCATAGCCGCCACCTCATTAGCTGTTACATCCCGATCTTTCCATGGGTCAAGCTTAATCATCACGGTAGCATACGAGCTACTAATGATACCACCACCCATAAAGTTCACACCGGAAATAGTCATTTTGTGAGCCACACTAGGTATTTCTTGCTCTACAATATCATATACCGCTTGTACTACTTCTTCTGTACGCTCTAACGATGAGCCCGGAGGCATCGTGACGAATCCCATGATAGCCCCACTATCCTCTTGCGGAACGAATCCGGTTGGAGTCATTTTCATCAAAAAGGCAAACAGAAGAATAGCTAAACCTATGATCGAAACTGTTATCCAGCGATGTCCACGTTTACCCAAGAAATGTAGTGAATTTTTATATTTTACAGTAGCATAGCTAAACATGGTGTTGAACATGTAGAAGAAACGTTGTCCAAAATTTTTCTTCTTTTCTGTACCATCGTCTTCTTTCGGTTTGAGCAACAACGCGCAAAGTGCAGGACTTAACGTCAAGGCGTTAACCGCAGAAATAAGAATAGCAACCGCCAGTGTCAATCCAAACTGTTTATAGAATATACCGGCCGTACCGCCAATGAAACTAACCGGGACGAAAACGAAAGACATCACCAGCGTAATAGCTACAATAGCAGGAGCAATTTCCTTCATCGCATTGAGCGCAGCCTGTTTCGGATCTTTCTCGCCGGCATCCATCTGGGCATGCACCGCCTCGACCACAATAATGGCGTCGTCGACCACAATCCCAATAGCCAGTACTAAGGCAAACAGCGTAAGCAAGTTGATAGAGAATCCGAACAACTGCAAGAAGAAGAACGTACCAATAATAGATACCGGAACTGCCACTGCCGGAATAAATGTTGATCTAAAGTCTTGTAAGAACACAAATACAACCAAGAACACCAGCAGCAGTGCTTCAAGCAGTGTCTTCACCACCTTACTGATAGACTCATTCAAGAATTCACTAGCGTCCATCAAGTAGGTTACTTTCACTCCCGGAGGGAATGTTTTAGAAGCTTCTTCAACAACCGCTTTTACGTTGTTAATTACTTCTTGAGCATTTGAACCTGCTGTTTGATTGATACCGATACCAATTGATTCAGTTCCATCCATAAAGGTAGAAACCGTATAGTTCAAAGAACCTAGCTCTACATCGGCCACATCCTTCAAGCGAAGAACTTGTCCTTCTTGAGAGCGAATAATTATGCTCTCAAACTCTTCTACCGATTTTAAACGACCGGTATATTTCAAGGAATACTGGAAAGATTGGCGTCCTGAGTTAGCTCCCAGTTCACCCGGAGCTGCTTCAATATTCTGGTCACTAATAGCTGCATATACTTCAGCCGGCGTAAGCTTATAAGAGCTCATCACGTCGGGCTTCAACCAGATACGCATTGAATAGTCTTTTGCTCCCATCGCTGAAGCATCTCCCACCCCATATACACGCTTAATCTGAGGAACCAGGTTGATGTTCGCAAAGTTCTGTAAAAACTGTCCGTCGTAGTCAGGGTTTTCAGAAGTCATCGATATCATCAGAATCGTACTAGACTGACGTTTCTGAACCGTAACCCCTGTCCGTGTAACCTCAGCCGGCAACAACGGAGTAGCCGTAGCTACCAAGTTCTGTACGTTTACGGCGGCAATATCCGGATTAACCCCTTTTTCAAAATAAACAGTAATAAATGCCATCCCTGTATTGGAAGCATTCGAGGTCATATAGGTCATTCCCTCAACTCCATTAATTGCTTCCTCAAGTGGAATAACCACACTGTTCATCACAGCACCGGCATCCGCTCCGGCATACATCGCTGAAACAGAAACTGTAGGCGGGGCAATATCCGGATATTGTTCAACAGGGAGAGTGAAAAGACCTACGATACCTAATACAACAATCAAAATTGAGATAACTGTTGATAGTACCGGTCTTTCTATAAATGTTTTTAACATAATCTTCTTTTTTAGTTTAATTCAACATAAACAGGCAAAAGCTTAGTCTGTTGCTATTTTCATCCCACTTGAAAGCTTAATCACGCCATCAGAGACGATTTTATCTCCTTTTTCTAACCCACCGGTTACGGCATAGTTTTTTCCATCAGGCATCGGAGCTGCATCAATGGTTTTTTGCATCACTGAATCTCCTTGAACTTTATATACCAACACCTTATCTTGAATAGAAAAAGTTGCTACTTGCGGTATAACAAAGACATTTTCAACTTCTTGTTGAATCAATATTTTCCCACTGGATCCACTACGTAACAGACCTTCCTTGTTAGGGAATTCAACACGTAAGTTGGCAGAACCGGTTGATACATTTACAACTCCTGAGATAGTTTCTATTTTACCTTTTTCAGGATACTCTGTACCATCGGCCATTAACAAAGTGATGGGAGGTAAATTGGCTATTTTTTCTTTTTGTGTCGCACCCGGTAGTGAGTTTAACCAATCAAGTAGTAGCTTCTCATTGATAGAAAAATAAGCATACACTTTGCTGGTATTTGCGATAGTAGTCAATGCCAATGAAGGGCTCACCAAGCTTCCTTTTCGGAAGGGAATAGTCCCTACGATTCCATCAATTGGGCTTAACACTCTTGTCCATTTATCCACCTCTATAGCATTAGCTAAAGTAGCTTTTGCTTGGTTTAATGCTTCTAGAGCCGATCGATAAGAGTTTTCAGCCGTTTGTAATTGCACATCACTCACAATACCCTTTTCAACTAGCGGAGTTATTCTATTCACATTAACCTCGGCTGTATTCAAAGCTGCTTCTGCGCTGGAAACCATTGCTCTAGCCGTAGCCAATCCTTGAATGGCACTTGGTGAGTTGATTTTAAACAGAGCCTGTCCGGCTTTTACAACCGAACCTTCATCTACATACATAGCGTCAATCATACCATCAATACGAGGTCTGATTTCCACATCTTCAAACCCTTTGATAGTCACCGGAAAAACAGTTTCCAAATGTGCATTTTGGTAGTCAACTACCATGGTCGGGTACTTCTCTACAACAGCTTCTCGAGTTCCTTGCTTTCCTCCACAAGAAAAGAGCAATAACAAGCCTACAATCCCGATACTAAACCTAATTAATCTTGAATTCATAACCTATTTTCTTAATATTTTAAATAATCCTATTTATTGTTTTAACTCTGTTTATCCATTAATTCATCAAACCGCTCAATGAAATTTCTCAAAACACCTGTCAGGAGCTCAAAGTCCATGTCTGCAAACAGTTTATCTTGAAGTTCCTGCGATTTTGCTTCTGCTCGTTCAAGTAATTCAACTCCGGATGGAGTAATTGTAATGAAAAGTGCACGGGTGTCAATATCTCTTTTGTTCCGTTTCACATACGACTTGCGTTCCAAATTACGGAGAATACTTGAAACCGTCATGGGGTCCGTTGATAGTGCTTGCGCAATATCTATTTGTCGTACATCATGGTTGTTTAAAGACATTTTTCTGATAGCACCTAACACCTCCAACTGAGGAGGAGTCAATCCAAACTCAGTCAATACACTTTGTTTGGCACGCTCCCATATTTTGGTTAAACGCCAAATATAAAAACTGATATTGTTTTTATTTATGTCCTCTTTAAAAGGTGGATTATGCGTCATACTCTATTAATTATATGTTATAAAACAGGTACAAATATAGTAAGCATACTTATTATATGCACCCATATAATAAGCCTTTTTATTATATTAACGTTGTTTTTATTTCTTAATCGAGTAAAAACAAGCTAAGAATCAAGCAGTTTATTGATTCACACCAAGTTTGGGCTTAGTTTTATTTAACAAAATAACAGAGGTGATATTCTTAATTTTCATTGGAAATTACCAAGTCAGCAACAACCGCTTGCGTCTGTCTAATCAGGTCTGTAGGCGAAATACGGATTTGCAAACCTCGTCGGCCTGCACTAATATACACTTCGTCAGCCATTAATATTCCTCCATCAATATAGACCGGGTAATCTTTTTTCATCCCTATGGGTGTACATCCGCCGCGAACATACCCCGTAAGTGGAAGTAAGTCTTTCATGGGTATTAAATCGCTTTTCTTATTTCCGGAAATCTTAGCAGCCTTCTTTAAATCCAGTTCTGAATCAGCAGCAATCATGCAAACAAAATAACCCGTTTTATTTCCTATCAGCACCAGGGTCTTAAATAGTTTCGATAAATCCTCGTGCAGCATCTCTGCCACATGAACAGCACTCAAGTCGTCTTCATCTACTTCATAAGGAATCAAGGCATAATCTATTCCTGCACTATCTAAAATGCGCGAAGCATTTGTTTTCTGAGTATTTTTCATCATTTATAGCTAAAAGTTCCGTGCAAAAATAGACAATTCCGAGTTATTATACATCCAACAAAGTTCTAGAGTATAAAAACCTCAATTATCACAGAGCTGTACAACTAATGTTAAATTTAATGACGTATACTCGTTTTTAGAAAAAAGGAAAAGGAACATAAAAAAATGACGTATATTTGTCGTGCTAAAGTTTTGCCTTACAAAAGCATAAAGGGAATGTCGTGAAAATCGGCAACAGTTACCGCTGCTGTAAGTTCTACTATCAAAAGATAGACAACCTAGTCAAAAAGTCCACTGGAATAGCTTATCCGGGAAGGAGATTAGGTTGAGAACGAGTCAGAAGACCTGCTTTAGCATTTAGATTTTACAACCTGCGGTTTTACAGAGGGTAGATCAAATGCTTTCATGGATTAAGAGCCAGATTCATTTACAATCTTACAGCAGTAAGATGTTCTTCTTTCCTTCCTTGTGACACACATGTTGTTTAGTTCTAAATTATGTGATGACTTTTATTAATTACATATTTAAAATTAAAAACATGACTAAAAAATTACTTTTTGTATGCGTACTTATCGGCGCTTTTTATGCTTGTTCCGACAAAGACAAGACCCCGATGCCTGCCCCAGAGATTGCTGATGTAGTGATACAAGGCTCTTCTGAAGAAAATCCCCTCCATATTGAACTTGGAGAATCCATTACTTTCTATCTAAATTTAAAAGAAGCAATGAATGTGACTTACAGCTGGCTGATTGATGAAAAAGAAGCAAGCACTGCTGAAAAGTTTGTTTTCACTCCCAACGAAACCGGAGAATATAAACTAAGCGTTATTGTCACAAACATAGATGATGTATCCACTCCCAAAGAAGTAGGTGTTATCAAAGTTGCACACCCTATTCCTGTTATTGCTAAGTTATTATGTGACGGAAAAGACATATCGGAAGACATTCATGTTACAGCAACATCTGAACTCACCTTTAAGGTTGAGTCAGAAAAGTCAGAAGGTGTTACTTATTATTGGATTATCAATGGTGATACTATACAGGATGCAAATGGAGCAACACTTGAGTATAACTTAGGACTTTCAGGTACTCTCAGCGTAGCTTTAGTTAATCCAGATCACGTTTCGGTAATGAAAGACGCCGAATTAGTAGGTCCTTATAAAAACGGAACCTATATTTTTGGCACCTCCTATACCGGTCTCTCTTTTATCAGCGAAGAGGGGATAGAAGAAAAAGATAATATCTACGAAACCATCAACCCGGGAGAAAAATTAGGAGACTCAGGCATCAATGATTTCTTAATTTTCAACAACAAAGCGTACATTCTGTCACCAAGCATTTCTTACTCTGACAAAAGAGCACAGATTGTCATCGCTGATGCCCAAACCATGAAAAAGATAGCCGCTATAACCGCTACCGGATTCACTTCGACTGATCTTGGAACAATCTACAACCTGGCTATCGCCAATGAAGACAAAGCCTATATTGGAAGCAATAGTATTTTTACCGGGAATACATCTAGCGTAAAGGTGCTTGACTTGAAAGAAAAAAAGATGGCCGAATCTACTATTGAAGGTACATCCGGAAAACTAGGAACAGAAGGTCCGGCTTGGGCACGTATGCTGACTAATGACACACATACACTGGTTGCTTGTGGTCCTAAAATCCAAGTCATCAGTCATGCAACAGATAAAGTTGAGAAGACAATTGAATTAGCAGCCGGACAGGTGGTCGATATTGTAAAAGGGCGTGACAATAACATCTATGCTTTAGTCAATGGGAAAACAACTTCTGACCAAGCGTTTATAGCTACTATCAATCCTAAAACATGGACCGTAGAGTCTAAAGAATACATGATTTACAAAGACAAAAGCATTTCCTTCAAGGGAGGTGGAATGGCGAATGCCCGAACAGCGATTTCAACGGTGAGTGACGAACTAATCTTCTCAGTAGCAGGAGCCAGCGCATGGTCGCCTAGCTCTGAAATATATACATATAACTATACTTCTAAAAAGGTGGATCTATTTGCTGATGTGAAGGACGATTCAAGAGCAACAGCCATTAACGGTTATATGGGCATAGATTCAAAGGGTATATTATTTGTGCCTCTCAGTGGAGCGTATACTTATCAAAATGAAGCTATCATTGCTTACGATGTTAAAACCCGAAAACCTCAAGAAGCTAAATTAAGCAGACTAAAACAAGGAGAAGGTAATGCCTTTCCTACATGCATGTCCAGATAATAGGATATATAGAATTCAACATGATTATAAAAGCATTAAAAATGAAAAAACAAATTACTTACCAAGCTTTGTTACTTGCACTTATGCTATTGTTTAGTTGTTCAGACAACGATGAAAACATAGAAATTAGTGCTATCCAAGTAACAAACACTTTAAGTGTCGGCATTGAAGAAGCTGGCAGTTTAGAAGTAACCATATTGCCGGAAAACACAACTGAGAAAGCCATTTTCAACTGGAGGTCATCAGACGAATCAGTGGCTACTATAGACGAAAAAGGGGCAATAAAAGCACTAAAGACAGGTGAAACAACCATTACAGTTGAGCTAACAAGAAATCCTAAAATCTTTTCCGAATGTACAGTTACAGTTAGTGAGCAATCAGTCAAATTAGACCCCAACACAGTTATTGAGTTTGAGGACCCTATTTTAGCTGCCCTTATATTGCGTCACGACACAAATAATGATGGCAAGCTTCAATACTCTGAAGCGCTAGAAATCAAGCAGCTACTTGTTAGGTTTATCAGCATCAAATCGTTGAAAGGATTAGAATACTTAGAAAATCTCGTAACCTTAGCAGCACAAGGAAATGATTTAGTACATGTTGACTTGACGGCTAATAAACATTTACAATATGTGTACCTACATGATAACATCTTAGAATCAGTTAATATTTCAGGCTTAGATGCACTTGAAGAATTAAATTGTAGTTCAAACAGATTATCTTCTATAGATGTTACGACAAACTCCAATTTAAAAATGTTAGATGTGTCTCTAAACCATGAAGGACGTGGAAATAGTGGTTTAGGAATTACTCAATTGGATGTAAGTAAAAACACAAAACTTGAGAAATTAAACCTTCACTACACCAATGTCTCCACATTGGACTTAAGTAAAAACACAAAACTTAAGTGGATTGATTTTGGTCTCTCTTCATATACATCTCCATCTACGGATCCCATCACGCAAATAGACTTTTCTAACAATCTCGAACTTGAACATATAGCTTGTGATGCAATAGTAAGAACTGTTGACATGGATGGTCATTTAATCAACGACAAAGTAGGGTTGAGTAAAATAGACGTGACGATGTTACCTCATTTGAAGTTTCTCAACTTCAATGGGAACAGTATAAAAGACATAGATCTCTCTAAGAATATTGAGTTAACACAGCTCAATTGCTCACGTAACTATTTAAAAGAATTAGACATCACAAACAACCATAAGTTGGATAGACTGATTTGCGAATTAAACCAGTTGGCTGAGTTAGACTTGAGCAACAGTCACTCTTTAACATATCTAAACTGTGCATATAACCAAATAGGCAAACTTGATATTAGTAAAACAATAATGAGCCACCTTTTAGCCAACAATAACCAGATAACATCATTCAGTTTGGGTGAAAAGGTTTTTGACACTCCTGAAGGAAAAGATAACAAGCCCTATCTATATTTAAAGCTCAACGACAACAAAATACCCTCTATTGATGTCAGCAAACAAGTAAATCTTGCTTGGTTAGAAATCAACAATAACGAGCTAACCGGTTTAGACATTTCGAACTGCCCATACCTAGGAGGAGTTTTACTGAACAATAATAAAGTTAAGACCTTGAATGTTTTAAAAATCAGTCGTATTTGGGAGATACAAGCACAAAACAATCAGCTGAGTGGAGATATTGACTTTTCTCACTTAAGTTTAAGCCGCCTATACATAGATGGCAACCCCGGACTAAGGCAAATCAAGGTATGGAGCAATTTTAATGAAAATTGCACTGGCTTTCATGCTGACCATACAGCCGGAACATCAGGAACTAAGAAATGTTATACCAAAGACAATACTGCCTCGTGGGTAAAATAAGATAAAACAGTCCTTTTTACATAAAAAAATGGAGGCAATCAGTAGAGATGCCTCCATTTTTCAGATACGTTTTTATATATAACTCATTTCTTCGCCTTATCTTCTAACAGTCCGATTGTTTTCAAGCTTTTATCAGTAAATACTATATGTGCTGGAATTTCTCCGGTTGTCACCTCCCATTTCTTCTTACCTTCAGGAGAAAAACAATAAAGCGTTCCGGAAGTAACATAATTTTTAGCATCTGTCACATAAATATCTTTCGTTTGTGGATGGATGGCTAAGCCATAGGGAAGAGTGATGAATTCATCTGTACCATCAGTGATGAATTTTTTACTCACTAATGTTTGTGTTTGTGTATTGATTATTCCATAAGTTATGGTGTTCTTTTTACTTAAGTGACTGTATTCAGTACTATATAAATAAATAGAATCTCCACTGGCAGTCATATTACTGCACGCCACATTCAGCACCTTACCAACTTTGTCGTTTTTGTCGATTATATACAACTTGGAACTTACATGAAGATAATCTCCTCGAGAACTTGCATAAATATTACCATAATTATCCAGTTCTAAACGGTGAAGATTGATTCCTACCGTTATTTTCTTCTCTTCTTCGAACGTATCCAGATTGATGACCGATACGGTATTATCATAATTTGGCACCCGATAGCCTCCTGAATTAGCCACATAAAGCTTATTGTTACGGATTACCATTTCGTCAGGCTGGTAACCCACCATACATCTACCCACAATAGACATATCGGTTGTATCTACTTTAACCACACAGCCTAAGGGAGCATTGGGTTCAATCTGAACAGGACCATTATACGAACTAACATACGCATAGCCTTTATCAAAAACCACGTAACGGCAGTTGGGTATAGTGACAGAAGCTTCATGCTGTGCAGTCTCCAAATTCATTACTTCCATATAGTGGGAGCAATTAATAACGGCATAAAGCTTATTCCCATACACTTGAAGATCATTTCCTACATCACCTAAGTATAACGTAGCTCCGGGATTCAGCGTAGGATAAATATTACGATAATACGCTCCGGTAGCTGAATCAAAATAGTCTATAGAGGATTTATTGCCCCCCATATTAGCCTCGTTAAGTAAGAAAAGTCCTTTTACAGGTCCCTTAATTTCTTCGGGAGGAGCTACAATTATTTTATCGGGAGGTAAAAGCTCATCGTCTTCTCCACGACAGCTGCTAAATACTCCAACAAAGAAGCATAAGAGTAAAAAATCGATCAATATCTGACTAAATTTTCTCATTTTTATATTTTTAAAAAGTTACACTAATTATAAATTTCAAGTTCGTTCCGGGCATCGGATGATTTAAGACGATATCGTATTGTTGATTAAACAAGTTATTAACCTCGGCCGTAAGCCTAAAGTTTGTTTTATGCCAAACAAACGACTTCATTAATGCTATATCATGTGTATACCAGGCTTTCACTTCGTAATCTCTACTATTATCACTACTCGTATATCGCTCTCCTGAGTATATAAAGCTATAGTTAAGCCCCCAACTTTTATAGTTGGAGCTTATGATAGCCGAACCGCTATGCCAGGGGATGTAGGGGATTTGACCTTTATACGACACGTGATGCTTACCATTAGACCCCAGCTCCGGATAAGTATAATCTCTTGCCTGCTGATAGGTGTATGTCAGACGCACATCTGTATCGAAATCCTTCGCCCAATTAAACCCGGTTGACATGGAGGTTTCTACTCCCTTTATTTTCACTAAACCTACATTCATCATCGTCCAGCGAAAAGAAGAAGAAGTAGGTATGGCCACTATTTTATCTTTAATTTCATTATAATACACATCAGCTTGCCCACTGATATAGGAAACGAATGAATTATTAAATGTTTTGGTATAAGTAAGACCTAGATTATATTGCGTTGGATATTCAGGGCGCAAATTAGATATGCCACTACCTATAATGGCATAAAATATCTCATTAAAAGTAGGAAGCCGGAATATCTTCTTATAAAAAGCACGGATATGCAAATCATGTAGCAACCAAGGCTGATAAGAAACAATAACAGTAGGCATATACTCATCCCAGTTATTACTTACCTTTTCAAATTTGTTGAATTTTTGCTCTTCCTGATCAAACTCTGTGCCTTGCATGAAAGTTTCATGAGCAAGCGTTGTCAAAAAGCTGGCTTGTATTTTCAACTTATCAACATAGAGCGAACTTGCCAAAGCCACCCACCCGGTATGACGCTCCGGATAAATAAAGCTTTGCACATTCGAACTTAACGTGTTCCATTGATAATCAGCAGAAAGATTTATATTCCAAAAAGGCAAAATATTGAACATATTTGCTGATGAAAGATAAAGTTCTTGTTGTTTATACTTATTATCCACATAAATGACCTCCTGTTCATCTTTTTTAGGGTCAGCCAGATAACGCATATAATCATATGCGTATTTGGCTCTCAACTCTGAAGTGTATTTTTCAGTGAAGTGCTTTTTTAATGAAGTCTGAACGAAAAAGTTCCGATCCCATTGCTTTCCTTTGTTTTGAAACCGCCCCGGTTCTTTTTTAACTACCGCACCGGGTAGTCCTCTTTCTGAGGCATAATAATAGGTCTTTGTTTTCCATTCTCCGTCAGGGAACTGCCCTGCTAACGAATGCTCCAACCTCACAGCTTCTATATCCCCATTTTGACGCACCATTGTTGTATCGTACGATTGTTTTACCTTGCTTCTAAACTTGTATTTCCCATGAGAATAAGTATAGTCTGCGTTTAAGGAACTGCTAACTTTTGAGGATAATTTCTGCTCCCACAGTACCGAAGGATTGATTAAACCAAATGCCCCTGTCTTAAAGGCAGCTTTCACATTATACATCTTCTTACCTTTAAATACGGGCGTTTTTGCAACCATATAAATACTACTGGCGGAGGCAAAGTCTTTGGCTGATTGGAAGATTGCACTTTTCTGTCCATTATATAAAGAGAGAACCTCCAAGTTATCAAGAGAGAACCGTCCTAAATCCACCACCCCATTCTGTGCATTTCCAACCTCAATACCATCATAAAATACCCCCACATGTTCCGAGCCCAGACTTCTGACGTTAACCGTTTTGAATCCTCCCACACCACCATAGTCCTTCAACTGAACACCCGAGAAATAGCGTAAAGCATCCGCAACAGAATGAGCGCTTAGTTTTGCTAGCTCTTCACCCGTAAGTGACTGAACGGGTATAATCTCTTTAGGAGTATAACGTCTGACTACAACCACTTCTTCAATCTTTTGCACACTATCTAGCTTGCTTTGCGCTTTTAAAGGCAAAACAACAATCATAAATAAGAGAAAAAGTAGAGCTTTCGGAACATTCATGCACTGCATACTTGCCTTTTTTAGAATTACAACGAACTAAAACAGTATAGGGAAGAAACGTTTAAAACAATTTATGCTTTAAAACGTCCTTCCCTTTATTGTTTTTATTCTATTTAGGGTTTGACCCAAATTCCATCTATCATATCTTGATAGGTAGGATTGTAAGCATTACCCTGCACAGTCCAGTCACTTGAAGTTACAGAGGATATAACTTTTTGCAAGCCTGAAAAGTCTGTCAAAGCAAAGTTGTTTGTCACTCTAATACCTTTTACACTTTTCAGAGATGAAAAACCATTCAGGTTTGTCAATACTTTATTACCCCAATTACTACTATAGCCTGATATATCTAATATCCCTTTGATAGTTGTCAGTTTAGGCATACTTATTTCCACCAACTTGTTCTGGCTGTTGTATGTACCACTTTCTATTTTACAATCTCCTTCTATGACTTCTAAAACAGGAAACATTAACCGCGACATGGTAGAAGCATCAATATTTATACGACCTAGCTTTTTGAGTTTAGGTGCTTCCATTTCATTAGGGGTTGACGAACCGTAAAAATAAGCGACCTCCGTTAAATTTGGAAAGCTAACCTTCCCCATATTATAAGCTCTGAGCGTTATTTGCTCGCCAATCTTTTTCACATCCACAACAACTTCTGTAGCTATTTTAGGATCCATTGCATAGTTTAAGTTTTTAATCTCCTCAAAACCTTCCAAACTATTGAATAAGCAATTATCCCATTTAACGGCATAGTCACAAACTTTCGGACCTTTAAGGATAAAAGGATTTGATATCCTTTCTAATGAAAGACCTGTCAACGTAAGCTTGCTAATGTCAATCTCTTCAATCGTAGTGACATCCGTTCCAAATATGGAGAGCTTTTTCGCCTGAGACAACTTAAATCCGGCGAATTTCTTAAAAGGAATTCCATAAATGGTTATATCTCCTCCAACATGACTCAGGTTTTTCAACCCTTCCATATTATCCTGTAAAAGAGGCCAGGTACTTAAATAAACTCTTTCGCCCACTGATTTTAAAGACCTAAGCCCCTTGCTATCTGTCAGGTTTTTTAAATCAGATAAGAACAGCTCTTTTCCTAAAGATTCAATGGACTTGAATCCGTCGAGGTTTGTTAACCCCAATCTATCTAGCGAAAGTGCCCCTGCCACATTCTTTACCGCAGTTAAGTTCATTTCTTCAAGCGCACTACAATAAACTACCCGAATTGTTCCGTGAACTGTTTCGAGCTTAGGAGCTACAATCGATTTGGCGGTAGACATAGAACTTATAGCAAAACCAATCACACTCTCCAACATAGGTAAATGGATTGACTCTACAGCCTCCCATTGAGAGATGTTCAGGTCGCCCCCTACTTTCTTTAATACGGGAAAATCTATATTCTTGAGCTGCTTGGCTTGTGAGTTTCCCTCCAGAGTCAAGTTCTCTGCTACCTGCTGCAATACCGGGAATAAAAGTGTTTTAAGCAAAGGGGCGTTTTGTATCTTAAACGTCTTATCTATACTTTTCAGTTGAGGGAAAGTGAGTGTCTCAACTTCTGATTGGTTGATTGAAAATCCGGTAGCAGCTATTTGAAGTTTAGGCAAATTGATTGATTTAAGTGTTTTGTTTTTCTCAATAACAAAAGCACCTACTGCTTCTAAGTTCTCTAACCCGTTTAAATCTTCTCCGGCGTATGTACTTGCAATCGTCAAGCCGTTTTGAATCGTTTTCAATGTAGATAAAGGTGCTAAGGAATAGATAGAATCATTCCCCTTCTCTGCTCCAATAATTAAGCTACCTTTTATTTCATTTAATTCACGTTTGCCTAGACTTTCTACATCTTCTTGTGTAAGCAAAACCACATCACCTGCTGTGGATACGTTTTTGCGAGTTACCGTATACGTATAGTTCTTTTTTGAGCCATTATAAGAAGTCACTTCAAAACTTTGTTCATGATTCCAGTCTGAAATATCGACTGGATTTGGGGTTATTGAAGCAAGTTCACTCACTACAACTGTTGCAACCGCACCACTAAGTGAGAGGTTTTCAGGTGCATTTATTTTTATCTCTCCTTCCGGCGAAATAAATGCATCCAAGGTTAAATCACCTTGCGTTAACTGAAATGAAGTTATATAGTTATCTTCTCCCGAAAAGACACTATCGTCATCTTTACAGCTGTACATAAAGATACTTGCCAATAAAGACAGCACCACTATTTTAAAACTATTTTTCATTTTAAATCTTTTTTATTTGAGCAATTAAGGTTTAACCAGTTTTCCGGCAGCCAAATCATCATAAGTCGGGTTATATCCGTTCCCTTCAGCATTCCACGTTTGGGCAGATAGCAATGAGATAATTCCGGCAAAACCTGCGTATGACTCTAAGGCTACTTGATTAACAACTGATACGGCACGCACCTTCTTTAAGGCTGAAAAGCCATCGAGCGTTCTTAGCCGTTTATTGACATAGTTTTTACTATCTGAATCTACCTTAGGTTTAATCGTCAACTCACCCTCTATCGTTGTCAGTTTGGGAAAATTGACAGTGCTTAAATCAGCATTACCATAACTTTGTGCTAAGCCTGTTCCTAGTGTAAGATCACCTCCCACAGCTACTAACTCCGGAAAAGATAAAGTATGTATAGCTCTTGAATTCGTTTCGACTCTGAAATTACCTCCCACTTTTCTCAGTTTAGGAAAAATCTGAATGGATGTTTCGACTTGAGCCAAATGGTTGATAACAAATTCACCACCCACTTCTTCCAAATCAGGCATTTCTAAGTTTTTTAGATTGTTATTGGGTATTTTAAACCCTTTATTAATCTTCTTTATTCCTTTAATTTGCATATCCGTGATTCGGGAGATATAAGACCCTAGGTAAAGAGAATCCACTTCTTCAAAACCAACTAATTCCGGGAAGAATATAGGTGAGTTTTTTGAGTTGTCACCACTTATGCTAAGTGTTCCTTTGAACACTTTGTCACCTGTTATTTTAAGACCTTTCACTGCATCTCTTTCAACAGATAGTTCTTTAATATTCATTCCTCTCACATCAATTTCCGAGATTGCACTTTCTCCATAAACATAGAGTGTCAGCTTACCTACTTCTTTTACTGTTGACGGTATGCTCAGTTTTTTCATGTTCTGTAAGTTCTCAAACTTCAACTCATCGGCTATCGATTCAAGTTTCGGAAAGCCTTCCGATATACCGCTAATCAAAGCATCCTTAATCTTCAAGGAATGAACTGTTCTTAATTGAGGAAACTCCAGCACACTCAGGTCCTTTCCTCCCAATGCCAGCACATCTGCCTGTTCCATCATCGGAAAACTTGCTTCAATCAGTTTAGACACATCAGGAAAAGTGATAGCACCCGTAGACTTCACCAGTTTAGACGCATCAAGATATGAAAGCACTCGTAGGTTAGATAGAAACAAGTCACCTACTTCTTTTAATTCAGGAAGAATTATTTTAGCCAATGAAGGCAAATTCAATATTTCAATCCTCGTCGCCTTTTCAAGCAAAGGGAAAGAAGCAACCGTAAGCATGGCATTTCTATCACTGATGCTAAGCTGCTCTCCCATATATTTCAGGTTAGTAAAGTTCATTTCTGCCAGAGGAGCTTTGATAATTATAGATTGAGCCACCTTTGCCAACACCCTAAAGCTCACATTTCCCAAAACTTTATTCTCTAAATAGATAGAGCCAACAGACTTTAAATTAGGCAGAACCACCCGCTCCACATGGGGAGCATCTTTCATATAGATACTACCTCCCACATGCTCCAACGCATCAAACCCATTGATAGCAGAACCGGAAAAAGTAGGATGAATGGTCAATGAATAGCTAATCTCTTTAATTTTAGCTAACGGATCCAGGTTTGTTATAGAATCTGCTCCTGATGCACGACCAATCACTAGACTGCCTTTTATGGCGGTAATATCTTGCATTCCAAAAGCATCAACTTCCGCTTGTGTTTCGAGCAAAATAGTACCTTCAGAGCTGACAGATGTACGTTCTATCGTGTAGGTATACTTGGTCTGCTTATTATTGTAAGAGGTTACAACAAATATCATTTCTTCATCCCATGCCGTTATAGTTTCCGGATTAGGATAAATTGTTGCATTCTCGCTTAGCTTAACCTGAGTCGTCGCCCCATTGAGTGAAATACCCTCCGGCACTTTCACAACAATCGTTTGGTTGGATATATCGGCTTTATAAGTAGCACTGCCTTGTGTGAGTGCAAATTCTACGATATAACTATCATCACCTGCAAAGGGATCGTCTTTATCACTACATGACGTGAACAACGTGCCAAACGAAACAAGCAATAAACTGTAGAAAATAGTATATAGTATCTTTTTCATTCTCATTTTTATTTATTGAAGTTTAAATCTTTAGGACATCCCGGTTCAGTAGAAATTTCGCCTACGGCAGCACCTTTTCCTGCCATCCCTGTATGAACTCTTACAAAATCAATATGAGTAAGTTTGGCCGGTGTTCCATCAGACTGGATAGCATCTTCAATCCAAAACTCACTGCTTGGACGTGTTGGGTCTGTATTGTAATTGTCAACATAGCCCCAAGGGAAATCTTTAGCCTTTACAATACCGCCTTCAGTAAACACCCCTGAAGCCAGACAAGTGCCCACAACCATATAATAATCTTCTTCTACAAACATGGGGTAGTAATAGGCTTGCGAATGATAGCCATTATAATCTACTGAATTTGTTCTCCCTATATTGTCTGTCCATAACACATCTGAGCCGCTCTTCGTTGGTTTATAATACGTCATGGCATAGCGCTGCTGTGTCTCTTCTTTCCCGGTTTCACTTCCGGACAATTCATACCAGGTATCATCCGGCAGCCCATTGCCATTTTCATCTTGCATAACCCATACTATACCGGGCTCACTCCATCCTTGAAAAGCATTTCCTCCGATATATAAATCTGCTTTACCGACTACATTTTTCACGCTATGGTCAAATCCTACAATCCAGTATCCTCCATAGGCGCCAATATAAGATGCATTACCTCCGTCTAAAGCTTTTTGCAAGTCTTGCAGAGCCCTTGCTTTAGTGCTTCCCACCTGATAATTAATAAATTGTCCGGGAGCAGGCACATAATCAAAAGCAGTTGCAGCCGTTGCTTTATTACCGGCTTGCACAGAACGGAAGAAAGTACCTTCCGGCTCAGTACAAGTAACTTCTACTTGAGCAAAAGCAGCTGTGCTTTTTTCAGTAACCGTCACTAAATAAGTGCCCTTTTCTTTAGGAGTAAACTTAAGAAATTCAGTTGTAGAGGATTGAACAGCACCATCAACTAGCCAAGTAAAGGTGGTTGGATTTTCAATATGACAAACGACAGGAGCGAGTACCAGCGTTTTCCCAAGTGGAACAGTCATTTTTCGCATTTCTTTGATATTAGATGCGACCCGATAGTGTCCGTTGTCAAAGAACAGTTCAGGGATAGGTTCGGGTAAAGTGGTTATAGTAAATACTTTCAAGTCAGCCCCATCATCATTCGTCACTTTCAACGAAAGAGATTGAGCCCCCAATGTACGTTCATTATATGTATATATTTTGTCTTTTGATACAACCTTTCCATTCAAACGCCATACGTAAGTTGTACCTTCATCTACATACAAAGCTTCTGCTTCAATTTGTTTTGCTATGCCGGCATAGGCGATGAGAGAAGATGGCATATCTATCTCTGGCATAATCTTTTCTAATACCGAAATTTTTATTTGTTCTTCTCCATAGGTATATCTTCCGTCTACCCGAAGTGTCACAAAATATTCATCGACAGATGTGCCTTTAAAAACCAACTCTGTATCTGTTGATATAATTTTTCCTCCCAACTTCCAAGAGTAAACAGGGTCAGTAATATGATTCACCTCCGGAATAATAGTGACTTCTTCTCCCACCTTTACCTTATATTCAGGTGCAGAAAATTTAATCGTTAGTGCTTCTGTTTCTATAAGAGAGTCTTCCTTATCAGAGCATGAGAACAGGAAGAGTCCGAGACATAAAAGTCCCCATAACATAAACCTTGAGTTATAAATTTGTTTCATACGTAAACATTGATTTTAGTTAATGCACTGAATGAACAAAAACAACAGCCGCTCCATTTTGAACTTTTGTCTTGAGGGTTTCAACCAGTGTTCCATCCTCATGAAAGCGATAGACATCTTGCCCCATCATTTGCGTAGCATAAACATCATTCGTCAAAGGATCAACAAAAAGCTTGTAGGGAAACATGTAAGAGATAGAAGACTTCATAAAGTCAGTAACAGACTTATCTTTAAGAGCTATTTTCTTAAATGTTTCTTTGTAGGTTGCCCAATCTAAAGAAACACTATATACATAGTCTTTACCAATGGCAAAACCATCCGCTGTCATATTGAATGTGTGAGAAACTTTCTTTGTCTGAGGATTTAACACATGTAAATTAGATGGAGCACCTTTAGCCGGTCCATTATGTACAGAAGCCGTATTAAAATACAATTCATTATTACCTGCATGGACAATGCTTACCGGATTGTAAGGAACGGTTATTTTGTCCTTTTCAGCAAACGAAGCAAGTTCTACAACTGAGATTGTATTGTCAGCTCCTTGACCGGAGTTACAGATATAAAGCGATTCTTTGTACACACAGAGTCCTTCTGAAAAAGTTCCACTCAATTTAGCGACTTTAGTGGCATACGATAGCGTATCAACCTCAGCAACGGCGCCTGAATATAATGTAACATAGACTTTCCCCTTATGAGTCAACAGTCGACGAGGCATATCGGCTGTCTCTTTGTTCGGCTCGTTTAAAACTAAGTCTTTAATAGTTGCTCCCGTTTTTGGATCAATCACACGCAATAAACCGGGTTTTCCGTCTACACCGGTAATGGCACAATACATCTTACTGCCATATAATACCAAATCATTGGGAGTTTCTCCATAGTTTTTATGTCTCATGTTTTCATTCACCAGATATTTGTCAGAAGAGGCATCGTAATTATAAAATAATAATTGACCATTGCTTTTCCCCATAGAACCTTCTGACAACACAAACAAACCCAACGGATTTGTTTTCTTCATAGTGATAGTTGTTCCATCACTCATGTAAAAGATGACGCTACCACCTGACTCAACAACACTTATAATGGATGGGGCATCTTTGCCATCACTCGCTTTGGCAATAACTCCGGTATCCTCTCCATTAATCCACCAATTACCATTTTCACCAACAACAGGTGTAGCGCCATTCTTTGCGTTTTTCACCAACATCTCTTGACCATCAGAGAAGATAATTTTAAAACCATCTTCAACATTTTCGATAGTAGTAATAGTTAGTTTATTCTCTAAGGCATCAATAAGTGCCTTATATGTTTGCAGGAGTTCCGCTTGGCGTTGTTGCTCAGCGTACAACTCGTCATATTTTTTGTTCAAGTCATCAATATCGTCCTGAAAACAACTAGAAAATGTGCTAAATAAAAGCACCATAGATAATAAATAAGCAATCTTTTTCATGTTAAATATATTTATGAATTACAGTGTTGAGTACAGCATACAGGTAGGAGTCAGCATAATACACATAGGCATATGCCGACTGGTCCATACTGGAAGGTTGGATAGTTAAAAGAGAAGTTCCATGAAAGCAAAAAAACATTTCAGCCGAATTAAATATTAATCAGCTTAAAGGGGAAAAAGAGTTGCTAAAACCGTAAAGGTGTATGAATTTGAAATAAATCAAAACCTTAGTATCGCTCAGCTCTATTCCTCGAAAGCTTGTTACTTACTAATCTTGGCAGGTTTTCTGACTTACTTCATCTTTGAATCGCCCTTCCCATTCATTTCTGAACAGTGGATTTGAGTATTGTTCAAAGACTTTGACTAAAATAGCTTAACAGCCTTTAGTGAAGCTTACAGCAGCGGGTCTGTTCAGGACTTACACCTGATTCCCTTTTCATCATGTTTCCGCAGAATCGGAAGCATGACACCAAAATCTTGCCGCAAAGTTAATAAAAATTATCTTGCTGGTGTTTTTCAAGCAAAAAACTTTCGACCAAATAATCATTAGGTCTAAATCAAAGAAAAAACAGCATCCGTGTACTATCGTTATTTCTACCATAAAAAAACGGAAACAGGCAACAACCTTTCATTCGTCGCCTATTCTTTATAGATTATCAATAACCGAATGAGTCGCTAATAGCTATAAAGCAAAGCAGGGTGTCCTACAACTAGTAAGACACCCTGCTTTATATCAGATTAAATAATTTACGCTTCTGCTGTTTCTGCTGCTTTTACTTCTTGGATAGATACGAATGAACGATTGTTCTTTCCTCTAGTAAAAGTAACCACACCATCAGTTAATGCATATAGTGTATGATCTTTACCCATACCTACATTTTTACCCGGATGATGAGTTGTTCCTCTTTGACGAATCAAAATATTGCCGGCTTTAGCTACTTCGCCACCAAAAAGTTTAACGCCTAATCGTTTGCTTTCCGATTCGCGACCGTTCTTCGAACTTCCGACTCCTTTTTTATGTGCCATTTCTATTTTTCCTTTTAAACGTTAAGCTACAATTTCTTTAATACTTACTTCTGTGAATTGTTGACGGTGACCATTTAGTTTACGATGACCTTTTCTTCTCTTCTTATGGAAGATCAATACCTTTTCTCCTTTTACTAACGGAGATTTCACTTCACAAACCACTTTAGCACCTTCTACTGTTGGTGCACCAATTTTCACATCACCATTGTTGTCAACAAGCAACACTCTGTCAAATTCAACAATTGCGCCACTTTCAGCGTTTTGAATGTGATGAACAAATAATTTTTTTCCTTCTTCAGCTTTAAATTGCTGACCGTTAATTTCTACGATTACGTACATCTGTTTAATTTCTTAACAGGTTATATCCCGGGGGTGGATGCATAAAACGGCATCACTTGCCTACCCTCTGCAGAATTAAGACTGCAAAATTATATATTATCTCCTTAACTTACAAGTATTCACCTGTGAAATCTTTTTAATAAGAGACGAATGCTTTTCAATAGTCTGCTTCTTCCGCTAAATTCCAAAGATGGAGATAGGCCGCTTTCGTTATATCAACCAGTTTGCTCCAATTTATTTTCTCAATATGATCTGTTGGCATGTGGTAATCCGAATGTCCATCCGTATGATACCACAGGATGGGTATATCGTGGCGTGCAAAAGAAGCGTTATCACTTCCGGTTACGGGTTTTTCTAATGGCTGATAGTCAGGCTTGAGCTGCAATTGATAGGTCGAAATAAATTCATTCAGCCATTCTTTAAAGAGTGGATGTGAAGCTGTATAAATAAAAGCATGTTGTTCCGGAACTGTTTCCTGATGGTTCCGCCCAATCATATCAAAGTTCAAATAGGCTTTTATGGATGAAAGAGAGCCAAACTGTTTAATAAAATAAGATGACCCCATTAAGCCTATTTCTTCTCCATCCCAGAAAGCAAAAATAAGAGTACGATTCGGCTTCTTACCCGACTGTTTAAAAGCACGAGCAAGTTGCAATACCGCAGACACTCCCGATGCATTGTCGTCTGCTCCATTATAGATTGAATCACTGAGAAAACGATGATCAACACCCAGATGATCATAGTGCGCACCCACTATCACATATTCATCCTTCTTCTCGCCCTCTATCATTCCTAACACATTCGCAAGGTTCAACTGCGCGTAGACATCCTGGGTTGGCAACTGATCTGCATGCACATATCTGCTACTCAGGCTATCTTCTTTAAAGATAGAGAACGGTTGCATATAGTCTTCATATAAGGGAACTATTTTCAGTTCCTTTAAAGCAGCTACTAAATACTCTCCGGCTATCTTACCTTCATTACTACCCGCTTTGCGCCCCCTCATAGCATCTGAAGCCAAGAATCCAATCACTGATTCGGCATAGTCACGTTCAATATGAAATAACCCTTTCTCTTTAAGTGACTGAGCAAAAACACTGGTAGAAAAGAGCAATCCGAGTAATAATAGTTTGTAGTAGTTCATAGCATACAGGTATAATGTAAACTGAATAACAAATGTACATGTTCTCCCTTAAAATAAAAAAAAGGCTTCTATACTATATGTAGTATGAGAATCCCTTCAACAACTGGCAGAAATATTATTTCTGCCGAAATTCAACATGTGTTCCTTTAGAACTTCATTGTTCTGAGTTTTCGTCTAAAAGACGTTTAATTTTTAGAGCTATGTGTTGACACTTAGGTCCATCGCCCATTAATTGATACCTAGCTGCTTTATAACGCAGATTTGCAATTTTTTTCATTAAATTAGTTTGTTGTTCCATATATATAAATATTAAATTAATCACTTACTTATCATTTTCTAATACAAATATACAACAAATATTTGACAAAACATGTTTTACAACATAAATAATAGCCATTGCCATTTCAATTAAAATTATTATAGGCTATATAATGCAATCAGGCGACCATTAAATGATCGCCTGATTTTATAAAGCTAAGATTCTCTTATTTCCCGTATTTATCTTTAATAGCCGGCAAAGCGCGTTCAATATCACGAATACGCGTAGAGCCACTTGGGTGACTACTCATAAACTCAGGCACTTGACCTCCTCCTGATGCAGACATTTTCTGCCAAAATGGAATAGCTGCATCTGCGTTATAGCCGGCAATCGTCATTAGTATCAATCCCATATAGTCAGCTTCAGATTCATGCTTGCGAGAAAAAGGCAACATCACACCATACTGAGCGCCCAGTCCATAGACTGATCCGGCTACTTGCTGAATGGCTTGCGTCTGCTTACTCATAGCCTGACCTAATACCGCTGCCCCATATTGAGCCATTATTTGCTGACTCATTCGCTCATTACTATGTTTTGCTACGGCATGAGCCACTTCGTGCCCAACGACTACCGCCAATTCATCATCAGAAGCTACAATTTTCATCAACCCTTCATAAACAACAATTTTTCCTCCAGGCATACAGAAGGCATTGACTGCATCATCTTTAACCAGATTAAATTCCCACTGAAAATTTTTAATCTCGGCTTCCAAGCCATTTTGTTTCAAATACGCATTCGTTGCTGCAGCAATTCTCTGCCCTACTCGCACAACCATATTTCTGCGCACATTGTCTGATGACAAAGGAGCTGTCTTAATATATTCTTGATATTGCCCCAAACTAGCAGTCAGTACTTGTTGATCAGAGACCAACAACATTTGCTTACGTCCGGTTAATGGAACAGTACCACAAGAAGTAAACAAATAAGAAGAAAGTACAATAAGAAATAATATATACTTATTCATACGTCAATAAAAATTTACAATTAAACATCGTCAGGAATATTTTTCGCTTTTTCTGTATTCCTTAAATAATTGACACAAATATACACTTTATTGCGAATGATTATTAAATCACTGAAAAATTATTAAGGCATACGCCCTTACTTTCAATAGGCAAGATCTATCTATACAAAAAAGAGAAATGCGTGATATTCATTAGAACACCACGCATTTCTCTTTAATTATCTAAATAGTTAGAATTCTTGTCCTATAATAAAGTGGAAGTGACTACCTCCTCGTTTATCCGATCCATAGGGAACGTCAAACCCATATGCCCAGTCAATCCCCATCAAACCAATCATCGGTAAGAAAATACGAACTCCCACACCGGCTGAACGTTTCAAGTCAAATGGATTAAAATTCTTCACGCTACCCCAGGCATTACCCGCCTCAATAAAAGCCAGCCCATAAATAGTAGAAGAAGGCTCTAGAATAAACGGATATCTCAATTCCATTGATAGACGAGTGTATGCATAAGCATTCCACAAGCTATAGTTATTACCTGCAATCTCTCCGTTATCATATCCTCTCAAACCAATCGTTTCTTGAGCGTACTGTCCATAACCGGTCATTCCGTCACCACCCAAATAAAATGTTTCAAACGGTGATTTCTTAAAGTTATTGTAAGAGCCTAAGAACCCATACTCAGCACGTGCCATCAGAACCGGTGTTCGCTTAGGTCCACCATAATGAGGTAGCGGAGCAAGTGGGGCAAATACTTTTGCTTTGAATTTCCATTTATGATACTCAATCATACGATAACGACTATCGTCTCTGTCTTTCTCTAATTGCTCATAGTCTTTTCCATCCCACAATGAATAAGGAGGAGTAGCAGCTACTGAGAATACAAATTGCGAACCACTTCTGGTATATAAAGGATTGTCAATAGAACTACGTTGTAAAGAAAGCTCCAGGTTTAAGTTATGGCTTGTACCATTTCTCACTAAGAAATAATCCCAGTTTTTCATTTTATACATCTGGTAGTTCAGAGAAAGCATAAAGTCGAAATAGTCATCCGGCCAGTTCAAGCGTTTCCCATATCCAACAGATGCTCCGATAATTTGCATGTAGACATCCGGATTCAGAGCCAGGTCTTGGTTGACATATCCACCACCACCATAACCGCCATAACCACCGTAGCCTCCATATCCGCCATAATAGCCACTACCATAACCGCCGTAGCCACCATATCCGCCGTAACCATATCCATAAGGATCCATATAGGAAGCATTGTCGTACATATTACGTAAGAAGCGGCTACTTACGTCAGTTTGTTTTGAATAATAAGCACTTACTGATAAAACATTCGGCCTTTTACCACCAAACCACGGGTCTAGGAATGAAGCACTATACATTTGATAATAACGTCCGTTAGTTTGTGCACTAAGGGTTAGGGTTTGTCCCTCTCCTTGTGGCAAAATGCCCTTATAGCTTTTCGGGTTGAACAGATTTTTCATAGAGAAGTTCGTAAACTTCAAACTTAAACGTCCAATAACCCCTGTTTGTCCCCAACCGGCAGAAAACTCAACCTGGTCATTCGCTTTTGATACTAAATTATAGGCGATATCAACGGTTCCGGATTCCGGGTTAGGTCTAGGCTCCGGATTCATGTTTTCCGGGTCAAAGTGCCCCATCTGCGCTATTTCACGAATAGAACGCATCAGGTCTTCACGACTAAACAGCATACCCGGTTTCGTTCTAAGTTCCCGACGTACAACATCTTCATACAAACGGTCATTACCATTGATAATCACTCGGTTGATTGTCGCCTGCGTCCCTTCCTGAATACGTATCTCCAACGATATCGAGTCGTTTTGAACTTCCACCTCAACAGGCTCAGCATGGAAGAACAAATAACCATTGTTATAATAGACATTTGACACAGCATCTTCATCCGTCTGCAGTCTATTCATCAATTTCTTTTGATTATACACATCACCCGATTTCATATTCAACAGCTCACCTAGATAGCTGGTCGGGTATTTAGTATTTCCAACAAATTCAATGTCTTTAATAAAATATTTCTCGCCTTCATCCACATTTAAGTAGATATCAACGCGCTTGTCGCTTACGTTCAATACGGTGTCTGACAATATTTCAGCATCTCTGTAGCCCTTTTCTCCGTACTTAGCTAGCAGGTTTTCCTTATCATTTTCATACTCTTCAGAAGTAAACTTTTTCGTACTAAACATTTCGAGTATACTGGTACGGAAACGCTTAGGTAAACTAAAGACTTCATTCGTCTTTTTCATTGACTTCTTCAATTCAAAGTCCGAAAGTTTCTCATTTCCTGAAATATGAATATTACTGATTCGGGTTTTTCTGTTTTTATTGATATCAATATGCAAGACGACTTCTTCTTCACTGGTTAAGCTAGGAGTCTCTTTGATATTTACTTCAACATTCTTATATCCTTTTCCATCAAAAAACTTTTTGATGTATTGCTTCGCACGGTCAATAGTCGTAGGAGTCATTTGCGTGCCTTTACGCAAACCCAGTGAGTTTTCAATATCTTGCCTCTCTCCTTTTTTCACTCCCGTAATAAGCACTTCAGACACCCTTGGGCGTTGCGTCAAATGAATTTCCAACCACACTTGATTATCCTCTATCTTTGATGCCAATATTTTCACATCTGAAAACAAACCGTTTCTCCAAAAACGATTGACTGCATCTGATATTTCTTCTCCCGGCACCATAATTTCATCTCCTACAGCCAGTCCGGATATATTAATCAGTACAAAGTCTTCATAGTTCTTCGTACCAAAAATTTTAATATCGGCTATCTTACATTTCTGAGGATAAACATAGGATATGGTAGGAGTCTGGGCTGTATCAGCCGGTAAAACGGTCGTTGACGTTGTTTCACTTTGTGCAAAAGTGAATAACATATTACCAATAAAGAAAACGCACAAGAGTACTTTTCTGTACATAATTCAATTTTATAATATTATTTGCTCACTTGTCTTTCCAAATCGACGTTCACGCTTTTGATAAGACAATATCGCTTCATATAACTCTTCTTCTCTAAAATCCGGCCAATACACATCCGTGAAATATAGCTCGGAATAGGACAATTGCCACAATAAAAAATTACTTATCCGCTTCTCCCCACCGGTTCTAATCAACAAGTCAGGATCGGGAATATCATTGGTTTGTAAATAATCCACAAACTGCTCTTCAGTCAACACTTCTGCTGACGATTTACCTTCCAATACTTCTTTTGCATACATTTTAGCTGCCTCTATCAATTCCCAGCGAGAAGAGTAGCTCAGTGCTAAAACAAGGGTCAACCCTGTATTATTAGCTGTTTCCTTTATGCATGCCTGCAATGTATGCTGTGCCTTTTCAGGTAGGCGACCTAAATCGCCAATAGCCTTCAGGCAAACATTATTTTTCATCAAATCCGGTGTTTCCTTATGAATGGCATAAACCATTAACTCCATTAAGGAACGAACTTCTTCTTCCGGACGATTCCAGTTTTCTGCTGAAAAAGTATATACTGTCAAATAATCAATTCCCAAACTTCCTGCCGCCTCTGTTATTTTACGAACAGAAACAACCCCTTCTTGATGTCCCATAAACCGTTCCAAACCGCGCATTTTTGCCCAGCGTCCATTTCCATCCATTATGATTGCTATATGGGATGGTAATCGAGATTTATCTAGTTCATCAATCAAAGACATCCTTTGTCTGAATTAATAATTATCAATATGATTACATTTTTTGTTTCTGGAACCAAAATCCCAGGTTATCCAACAAACAAAAAAAGAATACCAATCTTTATTTTTAAACACACTGCCTTTCATTTGATAAGGATCGTTCAGCCATTTATTTCCCTCATTGGTTACATCCAAATCATCAATAAACAGTTTACGCATAGAGAATTCACAACCTATATTTAAGCGATTTTTCAATTTATATTTGACTCCTACGCCTAAAGGTATATGGATGCCCAATGCGTCTTTCGTGTCACCGGGCGCATAGGTCAACCCTCCACCTATAAATATATAAGGTGTAAATCGGCTCGTGTTTTTATAAGCAAACAAATCACTATAAGGCAGAAAATTAAACTCAAACTGACCAGAAACATCTAGCAAGTGTCGTTCAAAAGAAGCTTTCGTTGCCTGGGGAAAAGCATTTTTCAATCCTTCCGTTGTGCCGGAAATCATGCCCCATGTCACGTTCGCTTTCATAGCCATGCGAAAGTTCGCATTATATCTAAACATTGCACCCACAGCTGGTCGGATATTTTTAAACGGTACCGTTTTATTCAAATCACCCATATAAAATGAGCTCCCAGCCATTCCTCCAATTTCAAATGTGTATTCTTGAGCTAAACCGGAGTAGGTTAGATTAATTAAAAAGAAGATTCCTAAAAACAGCTTATGAAAAAAAGTTAGACGCTTATGCATTTGATTCATCCTTTTCTTCTAAACGGAAAAAGCAGCATAAAAGTATATGCCGCCAAGTAAACGTTCTACTGTTTTTTGAAACCTAACCGATTAATTCGTCCTTTCCATACTTCATCCGCATGATTGCTCACAGCTGATGCTTTTCCTCCGAAAATCATCATATAGTTATTCTCATCCACGATTAACGTGGCGTATGCTCTACTTTCAAAGTCCTCAGGCAGCTCTTTTAATTCGTCTACCTTCGTCCAGTTTATACCTTTATCTTTTGATACATAGATATCGCTAGTTGGCTTATCACCTTTTATCCCTCCCACCAGGTAGAACATATTATCATAATATGCCATAGATGCACCGCGAAGTGATAAAAACTCGTGTGATTTATTTGTAGCCACTACCCATGATAATCCGTCAATAGTAACCCACATCGCATTCTGAATATTGCCTTCACGGTCTACTCCACAACCTGCAATCAGTCGTTCATGATGCATAGAGTTATATCCGGCTGAAGCGAAATCGTTCACCGGGAATGTAACGGGAACTTCTTGTTTATCATCAGATACAGCCAATATATCTGTTTCACTCCATGTAGCAAACAAATTATTACCCTGTTCATCTTTCACCACCATCGATAGTTTTTCTACCGGCTGATTCACAGACGATTTCAGCACACCCATCAATGAGGTCACTGAAACTGACAAGGTCTTTTCATTCCAGTTTATTCCATCCGCCGACACATACAACGATCCGGCATCATCAATCAAATAAAACTGACTTCCCATACGAGCCATTTGATTAAGCTTCAAACCGCTAGCAGGTAACCCATTCAAGGGGACAGCCTTCCATTCTGTCAAGTTTAAATCGCTCGAAATACTTACTGAATATCCGGACGTATGCACATTTAGACCAAAAACATAGTAAGCATCTCCAGGAACATAAAATGCTTTTTGCTCTTCAAATACTTGCTTCATGGATGTTTTTTGCTTTTTCCATGGAAGAAGCTCGGGATTTACCTGATGCACATTAATCCACACACGGTATTGCTTCTTTGTTGCTCCATCAACAGATTCTACAACAATTCGCACAGGTTTAGAGAAATCGATAGAGTCTTTTTCTTCTTTCCCAATTTTGATAGTGTCTTCAGATGCTTCCGGAAATGCATTGATAGAGGCAATGATGCTGGGGTTAACAACCTCAACGGAAGTTACTAGCTTATGACGTAGCGATGTATTGTAAGGCAATGAGTCTATATTATAAATATATCCATTTACCTGGTCAATCGTAAATCTCATATTGGAAACTTCCGGAACAGAGTCTTTATTCTCTACTGTAATACTTTTAATCTGACAGTTTCGAACTTCATATTCATATTCATAATCATTGTCTGACAGACAAGACGACAGACATAATATAAAGCATCCGGTTAAAAAGAAAAGCCATTTATTTTTCATTCAATTCTTGAATTTATCTACAATATGCGGTCACAAAAATAAAAACATTTTCTCGTTAAAACGCATTCTGTTTAATAATTATAGATTTTTAGAGCCTATTCAGACTTACACAGCACCAAAAAGAACGAGCTAACTTGTATGTAAATAAGTCGTTATGAAGTTCTTTTCATAAAATTTCTTTTCCACTGAGAGGTTAGTTTTATAATCCATCAAAGGAGCTTTTATTCCGGAAAACAATTGAAACGGACTAGTTTCTACTCGAACCCTGTCCCACAATTGCAAGTCAATAAACGATTGCTGAAGTTTACTGCCACCTTCAATCAGTAAAGATTGAATACCTTTTGATTTCAAATCGCACAACATGGCGCGCAAGAAATCTTGCTCTTCAGCCAAATCAATATACCGTACATCGGCAGTGCTTCGCTTGTTTTTTTGTGAATACACCCATATCGGATTATCAGCCTGATTGACAAACAAGTTCTCCGGAATACGAAGGTTTCTATCAATCACAACCCTTTGAGGTGATTTTCCTGCCCAGTAACGCACATTTAATGAAGGTCGATCCAGCAAATAAGTATCAGTCCCGACCAATATCGCATCTGATTCAGCGCGCAATTTATGTACCAGCCTACGTGTTTGATGGGTAGAAAAAACAATGGGAGCTATATGCGCAGTGTCACGAGTCCGGTCTATATAACCATCCATACTCTGTGCCCACTTCAAAGTTATATAAGGACGGTTGCTCCATTGAGCCCGATAAAAAGCACTATTCAACTCCTGCGCTTCTTTCTCCAACACACCAACATCTACCTTCACACCGGCTTCTGTCAACCTATTCGCCCCCCTACCTGACACTTCAGGGAAAGGATCCAGGGCGGCTATCACCACATGTGGAATTTGCTTCTGAATAATCAACTCCGCACAAGGGGGTGTCTTTCCATAATGAGAGCAAGGCTCTAGATTTACATAGAGTGTGGACTTTTTCAGCAATGCCGGCTCTTTCACCGATTGAATAGCCTGTACTTCCGCATGGTTTCCTCCATAGTAAGCATGAAATCCTTCGCCGATGATACGACCATCATAAACGACAACCGATCCAACCATTGGATTGGGAGAAACATGTCCACGCCCATTGGCAGCGAGCTGCAAACAGCGGGTCATATAACGAATATCTTCGGTCATGCTACAATCAACTGTTCAGGCATTCATGGATTATTTCACCTACAGTAGGATGTGGAAATACAGTCTTTGCAAAATCCTCAACGGTCAGCTGTCGTTCAATGGCAAGCCCGGCAGTAACTACTATTTCCGAGCAAGGATTACCCAGCATGTGACAACCAATCACCCGCTTTCCTGCATCTATAATCAGTTTACAAAGTCCATTGACTCCTTCATTTTCAGCAACAAATCGACCGGAAAAAGCCATTGGCAGTTTTTTTACTTCAAAAGGAACTCCCGCCGCAGACAATTCTTCTTCAGTCTTTCCGACACCGGCTATTTCCGGATTCGTATACACCACAGAAGGTATAGCCCGATAGCTCATCGCATCTTTTTTACCTAAAATAGTATTAACCGCTACTTCTCCTTCGCGAACAGCTGTGTGAGCTAACAGTGAAAAGCCGGTAATATCACCACAGGCAAATATATGAGGGTTAGACGTTTGCATTTGCTCATTCACATGCAATCCGTTCCTAAATCTTTCTAACGATAAATTCTCCAAGCCAAATCCATTGAGCACCGGACGTCTACCCACACTCAACAATACGCGCTCAGCTTCCAGTTCAATCGTTTCGCCGTCTTTTTCAACTTCCACTTTACCTTCAGATACAGCAGTTACTTTGGTATTTAAATAAAAAGTCACTCCTCTTTTTTCATATTCACTGCGAAGCATTACCGACGTTTCTTTATCCATGACTCCTAAAATTTCAGGCATCATCTCAACAACGGTTACCTTCACCCCCATGCTGTTGAAAAAAGAAGCAAATTCAATACCAATCACACCTCCTCCAATAACAACCAGACTAGCCGGAAGCTCTTTCGACTCAAGTGCCTCTTTCGAAGTCCAGTAGTCCAATTCATTTATTCCTTTTATAGGAGGGATTATCGTTTCTGATCCGGTACAGAGCAAAACGTTATCCGATTGATATTCTTCTCCTCCAGAAGAGATAAGAAAACCATCAGTCGTTTCTTTTTCAATTTGAGCTTCACCCATAACCAGCTGAACACCCCGGTCGGTCAATCCATTTCTAACACCAATGGTAAGTTTTCGTACTGTCTTATTTTTTCGACCAATGATTCGTCCCAAATCTGCCGTAGCTGCTCCTTCTATCTTAATTCCATATTTAGCCGAAGACTTCATCTGGTCTAAAATTTTGGCTGAATATAAAAGTGTTTTGGTCGGAATGCAACCTTCATTCAAACATACACCGCCAATAGCAGACTTTTCAAACAACACCACACGTAAACCATTTTCCGCAGCCATTCCTGCTGCATTATACCCGGCCGGTCCACCACCGATTATTGCTACATCGTATTTCATAGTTATTCGATTTATTTTTGTACAAATATACAATTTATATCAAGCCTTCACACGTATTTATTGATGCTATCTATGACACTTTCTTTTCTACATGCTCGTCCTTTTAAAAATATATTTATCTTTGGCTTAAAAGAATGCAAAAATTCACACAAAAAGAAAGCAAAGTTTGTTTTTTCATCTACAAATAAACAGTTGTTTATCAAAAACCTACTAGCTTTGAGTGAAACTATTATTATCAATAAAGGTCAAAAGAGTTGCCATGCAGCTACCATGACCAAAGTACTAACAAGTAAAATAATTAGAGTATGAAAAGAAAATCTTTTAAACTAATGATTGCAGGGCTTTTAGCTAGCTCACTTTTATTTTCTTCTTGCATTGGGTCATTTGGTTTGTTTAACAAACTACTAGACTGGAACAAGAACATTGATACCAAATTTGTAAACGAATTGGTATTTATTGCATTCAATATCGTTCCGGTATATCCTATTGCGTTCTTAGCAGACATTTTAGTTACAAACTCCATCGAATTCTGGAGTGGCAGTAACCCCGTAGCTGACGTAGGTAACGTCAAAAAAATTGAAACTGAAGATGGTGTTTACGCAATTGAAACAAAAGCAAACGGTTATCATATTCAAAAAGAAGGCGAAATCTATGCATTAGACCTTAATTTCGACGAAGCCGAACAAACTTGGAGCTATGATTATGCAGGTGAAACAGCTAAATTATTCAAGTTTACATCTAGCGAAGAAGTGGTTATGTATCTACCTGATGGAAAAGAAATCAGCGTTGAACTAAGCCAAGCCGGATTAATGGCATTCAAACAAATTGCTGCCGGAACAACTTATTTTGCTTCCAGATAATACACTTTCTATTGAATTGTTTGTACAGCTAAGC
>CAZSWS010000021.1:0-35802 GCA_964610765.1 uncultured Parabacteroides sp. | reverse complement strand
GGTGGTTTGTTGTTTTAGATAGGGACAACTAATCGGCTCACAGCTGTGAGCCGATCAGTCCACAGTTGTGAGCCAACCGGTCCACAGCTGTGAGCTAACCGGTCCACAGCTGTGAGCCGATTAGTTTGATAGGAAGAAATACCTAAAAGGATGTGCTTTTTGAAATAGTTGACGCGATTGATTAATAAACTTAGTCTAGGTTGACGCTATGTTTATTGTTTAAATTGGTACTATTGAACCCTCTCACTCATTGCGGTCAATCGGATGGGTTGTTAATCAATGTTTGTCCTTTTGCTGGTTGTTTGAGTTAATTTTTTGGGGGTAGTGTATGTTTAAACTCATCATCTATCTCTGCTTTTTTCTTCAAGATTATAAAAACCGATAACTCCCACCGGAGAAGCTTTACTATCAATTGATAACTCGCCTTTATTTACTGATTGGTTTTTCCGATTGGAGCGGTTGCTTCTCAGGCGTATATTTGTAATGTTTTTCATGGTAATAGTTTTAAGGTTAAAGATTTTTTTAGGTTAGTGTGTGATAGGGTTGTCGTGAGGCAACCTTTTTCTATTTATATACTTTGGGTTTCGTGCCGGTGCGTGCCTTTATCTCTTCCTTACTTCATTTGCTTTGGATATATTGAGATGTTCTCAGATTGATGATTTTTTTCCTTATAGGTATTTCGTATTTTTGCCAACGAAAATGATAGAGAAAAATCAGATATTAACTTACTTGGAAGAAGTAGCAAAGAATGACAGCCAAGAGTCGTTCAGAAAGCTATATAATCATTATTATACCCGTTTGTTTAGACAGGCTCTCTATTATTTAACTAATCAGCCGGATGCAGCACAAGAAGTGGTATCAGATGTTTTTATTGCCGTTTGGCAGGGACGTAAAGTGCTGGACAAGGTTAAAGATCCGGATGCCTATTTATTTATAGCAATTAAGCATGCCTCTTCAGCTTATGTGGCTCGAAGCTATAAAGAAAAGCGAGAGTTGCTTATGGAGAATTTGCCGGATACGAATTATCATTCGGATAATAAAAGTGACTTTGCCTTGCTAGATGCTGAACTTCAAATAAAATATGAGCAAGCCTTAAGCAAACTTCCTCCCCGCTGTGCTGAAGTATTTAAACTAGTCCGTGAGGATCGGAGAAAATATGCAGAAGTGGCGGAAATATTAGGCGTGTCTGTTAAAACCGTTGATAATCAGATGGGAAAAGCCATTAAAATTCTTTATAAAGAGCTGCGTGAGAATCTTTTTTCAGTTTTTTTCTAAACGCACGTAGGGGTGTAATACTTTTTTTCTCTCTTTATAAGTAGAAGCTGCAAACGGAACGATTCGTGAGGTAGTTTTCAATATTATATAAGAGCAGATGAAATATACTAGTAAAATACAAAAAGCACGTTTGAGATATCTGAAAGGTGCACCTTTGTCAGAAAAGGAACAAGAGGTAATCAAGAAAGATTTATCCGGAAAAGACTATCAGTACTACTCGACCAAAACAGACCCAATGATTTTGCCTGAGCAATATTCAGCAGATACTACATTTAGTTTGGTTGAGAAATATATTAAAAGAGGAAAAAGCAAACAGCTGTTAAGATATGCTGTCGGTATTGCAGCAACTTTGTTGTTTGCTCTCGTTTCAATTCATGTCTATCAGCATATTACGCAGCCTGAGATGGAGTATATTGCGACCTCTTTTGGTGAGAAAAAAACGATTGTGCTTCCGGATGGCTCTGAAGTTGTATTGAACAGTATGTCAGCATTGACATATCAGAAAAAAATGCGGAATAAAACTCGTGAGGTTGAATTGACCGGTGAAGCTTTTTTTAAGGTCAAGAAAGATAAAAGCAGACCTTTTACTGTTCGGACAAGTGTGGCAGATGTGAATGTTTTAGGTACAAAGTTTAATGTAGATGCTTATGAAAATCAAAGTCAAGTCATTACGACCCTGTTTGAAGGGAGTGTAGCCGTTGATTTTCGCGATGGAAATGTCATGCATTTATCTCCCGGCGAACAAGCAGTGTGGGAAAAAAATAGTCGGATGGCAGATAAAAGGAAACCGGATAATATTGGGAATGAACGTGCTTGGCAACAGAATATGTTGATTTTTAATAACACTCCACTTTTAGACATCCTAAAAACATTAGAACGTGAGCATGATGTTCAGTTTGTTTCTGATGATGCGGTATTAAATAGCCTGCGAATGACGGCGCGCTTTAGCTCGCTTGAGTCTGTAGATGCCGCTTTGACTTTGCTGGGAGAATCAGCCGATTTTGCTTTTTATCGGGAGGGCAAACGCTATACAATTACTTCAAAATAAATGCGGTTGACATCGGGTAAAATAAGGCTTGTTTTCCTTTTAGGGATACTCTGTTTACGAGGCGTTCACACGATGGCACAACAAGTGGAATCTTTTACGCTAAACGTAGAGCATGTATCTCTGAAAGAAATAATGCGTGAGGTGGAAAGCCAAAGCGCATATATTTTCATTTTTCATGAAACACTGCCACTCCATCAGCAGCAAACAATCATTGTTCGCAATGTAACACTTGATGACGTATTGAAGCGTATGTTTACTGACACTGCTATACACTGGCGTGTGTCTAACCAATATATTATTCTTAGTAAGAAAAAACAACTGACGATTGCCGGATATGTGACACATGGGCAATCGATGGAAACATTGATAGGTGCAACAGTCGTTAACCTTCGTACGAATGAAGCAAGTGTGACTAATGCGTATGGATACTACACGATGCAAGTTCCCTCAGACTCTGTTGAACTGCAAGTTTCATACATTGGGTATCATCCGGTGAGGAGGAAGATATATGCTGTTAAAGATACGGTTATACATTTTTCACTGCTTGAGAATGTTACTGTATTGAAAGCAGTAACTGTTTTAAATTCTCCCTCGTTATCGCAAACGAATCATGTTGTAGATTTGAGTCATACAGAACTTCAGAGAGGTACTTCTACTTTCTTAGAAAGTGATGTGATAAAGTCGTTACAGCTGCTTCCGGGTGTTCAACCCGGAGTGGAAGGTAGCGCCGGATTATATATTCGGGGTGGCGAACCGGATCAAAACCTGATTTTACTTGATGGAGTGCCTATTTATAACACCGGGCATATATGGGGAGTGTTGTCTGTATTTAATGGTGATGCCGTGAAGAAAGTGTCGTTGCATAAAAACGGTTTCCCGGCACGATTTGGAGGGCGGTTGTCATCGGTGGTTGATGTGCGTTTTCGAGAAGGAAATATGCAACAGTTCAAGGGCAGCTTGACGGTAGGTCTGCTTTCGGCACGCGTCAATCTGGAAGGACCCATTCTCAAGGGAAAAACTTCTTTTAGCTTTTCGGCACGTCGCTCGTATATTGACGGCTTATTTCGCATTATACGGAATGTCTCAGGTGAGAAAACACCAATCTTTTACCTGTATGATATGAATGCCAAACTGAATCATAAATTTTCTGATCGCAGTCGGCTCTATCTTAGTTATTATGGAGGACGAGATAAATTAGATCTGAAGCCCAAAGAACAAACGAGTAATACGATTTATCAGGGAGAGTTGGGCAAAGGAACCTTTAACGATATGTACTATTACATTTGGGGCAACAATATCCTATCTCTTCGGTGGAATTATATTTTTAATCATCGGTTATTTATGAATGTGACCGGTGCTTATAGTCGTTTTAAATATGACTATGAATCTAAATCGCATAGTGAAGTTGAAAACATGTATCACCGTAAATTGACTCATTTTCAAAAATCAAAAATCAAAGATTGGCTACTAGGTGCAGATTTTGAATGGAAAGTGAACAATCGGCACTATATGCGTTTTGGAAGTAGCTTCGTGCTACACCGGTTTAGTCCGGAAGCTCAGGGATACAAGCTGGAAGAAACAGGAGAGGGTAAAGAGCAGTTGACGATGAACTATTACTTGTTTGATCAAATAAAAGCCCGCGAAGCTTCTTTGTATGTAGAAGATGAATACGCGGTTACTCGTCGATTAAGACTCAACTTCGGAGTACATCTCTCTTTGTTCAACGTGCAAAAGAAAACATACGTTTCTGCTCAGCCCCGGCTGTCAGTTGGTTATACTTTGTCTAACCATGTAGCATTGAAAGCCTCGTATGCTAAAATGAATCAGTATGTAAACTTGCTGTCTTCCAATACAATTAGTCAGCCTACTGATTTATGGGTGCCAATTACAAAAAAACACCGTCCGATGAGCTCCCATCAGTTTACGGCCGGTTTGTATGCGAATATACAAAGCGGTTTTCAATTTTCAGTTGAAGGGTTTTATAAAGAAATGCGTCATGTCTTAGCTTATAAAGACAGTGAAGTTGCCAAGGATGCCTATACCCCATGGGAAGACTATGTGGAAGCGGGTGATGGACGTGTGTATGGTGTTGAACTGATGACTAAAAAAACCATGGGGCGTTTAGTCGGTTGGTTGGGCTACACCTTATCGTGGAATGACCGAAAGTTTAAGACAATTAATCAGGGAGAGCGTTTTCCGGCCAAGTATGACCGTCGGCATAATTTTGTTGCTACGGGTAGTTATAGGCTAAATGCAAAAATAGATATATCGGCTTCGTGGGTATATGCCACGGGCAATCGAGCCACATTAATCCTTGAAGCCTATCAACCCCTACCTGGAGAAAATATGGGCAGTGTGGCTTATGTGGATAAACGAAATAACTATCAGCTTTCTCCTACACATCATTTAGATTTGGATTTGAGATATCATTATTCTCCGCGAAAAATCTGGGCATTTAGCGTGTATAATCTCTTCAATCGCAAGAACCCTTACATAGCAAGAGCTGGAGAAACTCGTCCCAATGGAAAAGGAACGGTGGTCGAATATAGTTTGCTCGGTATAGTCCCTTCACTATCATTTACCTATAAGTTCAAATAGCTATGAGAAAGAATAGATATACAGTCCTGTGTCTAAGTGTATGTGTGATGGTTGCTGCTTGCAGTTTTGAACGTATTGTTGAAATAGATCCGTTGGATATAAAACCTCATTGGGTGCTAAACAGCTTGTTGCAAACCGACCGTGATAGTTCTTTCTTTTATCTAACAGAAAGTCGCTCAGTGTATATCCCGGATAGTATTCGCTATGCAGGAGTGCTCAAAGGATTTCAGCCCATAAAAGATGCAACAATGCAGGTTTCTATCAATGGTAATGTGGAGGAGTTGCTGTATAGCCATCAGGATACCGCCTATGTTTTAGGCAAGCGACTGCATGCGAATGATGACGTAAAGGTGGTGGTTAATCATACAGATAAAAGACTGGAAGCTCGTACGGTTTTACCTTGGATGCCTGAAGTTTTGTCGGTAGATACCTCAACTGTATATAAATTAAACGAAGGATATTCGGAAAGATACCTCATGTTTAAAGTCAAAATAAAAGATAGACCCGGCGAGAGAAACTACTATCGCTTGTTGGTGGATGGTTTTTTTACAACTGATGCTGGTCTCATCAATCCTTATGGATACTATACGTACAGCCCCTATGATACGGAAGATTTGGTGCTGCTGGACGGAACAATGGGCGGTGGATATAATAACGATTTAGGTTTGGCTTTTTCTCCTGTGAACCTGTTCTCTGTTTTTAGAGACCGATCTTTTGAGGGAGAAGAATACACACTCAAATTCTATGTGAAAAGACTTGATTTGATGGGGAGTTTTTATAAACCTATACAGTATCATTTGCATGTCGGTCTGCAGTCTGTGAGTGAAGAACTATATAAATATTTCAGCACTTTGCAGGCGAGTATGTATGCCAATTGGGATGACATATCTGAACCGGTAGTTGTCTATTCTAATATCAATGGTGGTCTAGGAATATTAGGCTCTTCCAATGAAGTGAAACTTTTTAGGCATACAGAAGAAATTGAAAATTAGCGCGCAAAACATATTAAACGTATTAATTAAATTTAAAAAAGCAATGAAGAAAATCTTTCCGATTGTGTTATTCCTTTGCCTGAGTTGCATGGGACTAACGGCGCAGACAAAAGAGTATTTTAAAGAGAAAAAACATGAGCTGCGGTTGTCTTTCGGCTCTGTGAATGAAGATAATTATTATGACAACTTCTATAATTGGTCCGGAAGATATTATGGTGGATATGGGGCGAGTGGGTTTTACGGAGGATATAATTTTAATAGATATAGCCTGTGGAGTAGCTATTATGATGCAGCCTGTTATAGTGGACCAACTAAAACTACCGGTGTGTTTGGGTTAAGCTACTTTTACAACCTCTCTAAGATTCGTTTTTCTTTTGGCGGAACATTTGCTTATGCGGGTTATAATAGCGATATCCGTAATCGGATAACAGATGCTAAAGAGGGTTTTGTGAAAGGTCATTCATTCTCATTTACTCCTACGGTTCGCTATGCTTGGCTATCTAAAAAGTGGTTTAGACTTTATTCAGGTGTAGGGCTTAGTTTAGTTGTTGACAAAACGAATTACAAACAGCATAGTGCTCCAGGGGCTACTGTACGTACATATGGTTCAGAATTTTACGGAGCATTTCAATTGACGCCTATAGGCTTTTCAGTAGGCAAGGACTGGTTTGCTTTTGGTGAGGTGAATTTGGGAGGTCGTACCGGCACCTTTACAGGTGGGGTGGGCTATCGCTTTTAATCGTGGGTAAAAAATAAATGAACAATAAAATGAAGAAATTATTATATACATGTATTGCCTTGATAGGCTTGTGGTTTACCGCTTGTGAAGTAGAAGAAGGAGTTTCTAAATACCCCCAAGCATTACAAGGGAAAATTGCTTTCGATTTGGTAGAAGGTCGAATTTATCAACAGCTATCTTTACTGGAATTAATGGCGGCGGCTGATTACTACTTACTGGCTCCTGAAGATAAAAAAGAGGATATCAAGAATTACTATTTTAGGGACTATGAATTGACTCAAAAAGAAGATCAATTGGTGCTGATAAACGAGGTGCTTCGGATGGTTTTTGTACACCATGGACAGACACTGAATGAACCGGGGGCTATTTGGGCAGTAGAAGTGGCCACGAAAAATAAGGTAAAAGAAAACTATATACTGAATAAGGAGCATTTCTCGGTGAAATGTTTAGCCAATAAAGAATGGAATCTTGTAGCCATATCCATGCCTTTTATTTATTTGGATATAAGGAGTGGAAATGTATTGAACTATGAGGGAGATGAGACGATCACTTCTAGCTTTCAAGTAAAAGGAACACCCTTGTTTGAGAAAGAAACGAGGTTTTATGATTACACCATAGCACGTGCCGAGGGAAATGTTAAGGGGTACCCTATACTTCAGTTTGAATTGTTAGAACCCATGTTTTATTCCGGAAAATCTACGGACAACTTCTTTCCGTCTAGTGGAAAATTGAAAATCAAAGCCGATAATGACTTGATTGAAGCTACGTTGAAAACTGTAGATACGTATACTAAATTACACATCTTGTTTAAAGGTAAAACAGAGGAATGGGCGTATTGATGGAAATTATTGCTGCTCTTTAAAGCAATCACCGTGTTTTTTTAGTGAGAAAATGCAAGTTAATTGCAATAAATAGAGTTCTGTTTTTATTTAATACCTAATTTTGCCCCGATGTTTAGTCAGTTAAGCCTAAAAATAACGCTACCTGTCTAATCTTTATAATATAATAATGATTGAAAAAATGAAAAAATTAGTTTGGTTCTTGTTATCTGCTGTGCTGCTCTTTTCAGGATGTAGTAAGGATGATGACGTGAATATTCCGGAAGATCATCCCATCTTAGGAACATGGGTGTTTACTGAAATCCAGTTGTTGATTGATACAGATAACGCTGGCTTAAAAAGTTTTCTAAAAGAGAAAGTAGCGGAGAGCTATTTCGAGGATGAGTCGGCGCAGCCAGGATCAACAGTAACTTTTCAAAAAAATGGGAAAGCTCTTCGTGAAGAATACCCCTCTGGTGATAAATCTGAAATATCTTTTCGTATAGATGGATCTGTGATTACACTAAAAGCGGGTGGTGAAACATCATCTGTGGATTATAGAGTGGAAGGAAATGATCTTCTACTCGTTAATGATATACGCAAGGAATGTAGGGTATATGCCATTGCTAATGGATATACAGATGAAATATATGAAGCAAAACTAGTCGAAGTGTTTAAGGCACTTTAGTCTATTTGAATATTTATGTAAGAGCAGTCATGGTATTTTTATCGTGGCTGTTTTTTTATTGTGCGAAACAGCTGTATGAGCTGAGATTTTTGTTGGTAAATTCTCTCTAATGTGCTTGTTTATTGAAGGATATAATGTATTTTTATGCTGAAATGAATTGTTAATCTCCATTTTCTTTAAATCTATTTAAAACCACCCTTGTTATGAGAAGTTTTCCCGGAAGATGTATTGTGATATTTTTATTACTCGTGAGTCTGTTTAGTATGAATGTCTTTTTAAAAGCTCAGGAACAGCTCCCCAAAGAACTACACGCTTATTTTTATGATGTGAAAGAATATGGAGCTGTGGGAGATGGTATAACCGATGATACGCAGGCTGTTCAGGCTGCAATCAATGCGGCAGCCGTAAAAGGGGGAACAGTGTTTTTTCCGAATGGAGTGTACCATATCGGTGGTCCGGTGCTTGAAACTGTAGAGGGACTTGAATGCTGGTCGCAATTATATATACCTTATAGCGATGTAAATGATACGAAAAACATTGTATTCAGGGGGGAGGCTGCTCCGGAGTTTGAAATGCAAGGCATAATTCATGTCAATCCTTCTGTCAATGGTGCGGTGCTGTCCTCATCGGTCATATCCAATAATCCTTGTCATGCTTTGATCGCTATGCAAAAAGGACCGGATGGAGATTGGTCTCAATGGAATTATACGACACCCGGCTTTAAAGATATAGGGGTAAGGACTTGTGCGATGAAAGATTCAGTGCCTATCGTCAATAGTATGAATGCTATAAATTTGAGATATGCGAGTAAGTGTTATGTTGACAATGTATTGATAGATACGAATTGTCCTTTACGTATGTCTATAGATCCATCGTCCGGCGAAAGTGTGGGGCTGATAACTCCTGCCGTGAATAACCATGCGTTGATTCATATCGGATTAGTAAGAATAGCCGGATATGCCTGTGGAATGATATTTAGTGAACACACGGTGGCTAGCGATATTCAGATTGTTTGTTGTCATAAAGGAATCCTGTCAGAAGCGAGCCATCATAGTAGTTCTATCCAGACACTTGAGATAGAATGTTGCAACTATCCGGTCGTTTTTAGTCCGGGGCATAACCTGTTTGTGGCTAACTATAATACCGAGCATTATGAAGGAGAAGAATGGTTTCAGTTTAAGCAAGATATAACATTTGAAGGAACCTATTATTATCCCGCTAAAATTGTTATCGGTTTGTGCCATCCGGTTGTTTCGTATATCGGCTACAATTTAGATGCTTTTAGTACGAATGACTGGGATAGGGTGGTGTTGCTAGAAAGAAAATGAAGTTATTGAATAAAACGATAGCTCATTTGTGAAATTCGACCAAATGATGATTAATATATTATGTTCAGATTACCGTCTTCTCTTCAAGAATCATCTTTCTAAAAGTCCCTTTCTCTTCTTTTTATTAGCCATAAATTAAATCTGTGGCAAACAGTAGAATGGCAATCAGTCCGTTCTTTTTAACCTCTCCAATCTCTCCTCATAACTATGAATATACATTCGCTTCAGCTTTTTGTCCAAAAACGATTGTTCTGCCAAGGAGTAAACAAGAGGTTGAGATTTCAAGAACAGGTCTAATGTTTTCTTAATTTGGCTTACTGGTACGGAAATAAGCTCACCAAAAGTCAAGAAATCATCTTGACATGGATGCCCTTTTTGCGAGTATATTTCAGAGTAATGTTCTTTACCGAACAGACCTCCTTCTAGTGCGAAATCTTCATCGATTACATGCAGCGAACTATTCAATAAGTCATAGGCAGGGCTTAATACATAATCACCATTGATTGTTTGTTGGAGAGAAAAGTTTTTTAAATGCGCATCACCATTTGAGAACAGATAATTAAATAGCACTAATTTGAAGAATTTGCTTACCTCAACTTGCCATGCAGCCACATATTTTGGAAACAAAAATCCCATTTCTGTGTAGCTGCCTGTATATTTAAAATGCTTTCCATCTGTATCGCTTGTCTTTTGAAGGAGGGAAGCAAAATCTTCTTGCTTAATCTTTTCATTATTTACAATATCAAAGCGTTTGGTTATATATGCCGGTTCTCCATTCTTGAAAAATATCAAAGCATTCTCAGCAGTAGAAATATTATAAACCTGTCTAGCTATTTGCATCGTCAAGTGCTCATTAGCCGGCATAAAGTGGCGATGTTGTATTCTTTTATAGTCAGGAATAGGTTTTATTATGTATTCTCCTTGACTGCCTTCAGGGGTAAGAAGCACCTCTTTATTCTTTAGTACGGCCGAGAATTTTTCTTGAACACCGGAGATTGATATCTTCCCGATATTATCATCAATCATCGTACGATGATTCTCATCGTTAGAAAAGGAGAGAATATGACTGACTCTTTGATTATTAAATACACGCCTTATAGCCGTTGGGCTATAGGTGGTATAACTAGCAGCTAAAGTTCCGGGACAATTCTTTATTTCAATCAATTTTGTCATCTTCAATAGGTTTTATTGTTATCGCCCCTATAGTGTCTTCTTGTGCAGTAGTTAATAGTAAGCCAAAATAATCATCTGCGTCAATTTTATATTTTTGAAGCTGAACGCCTTTATTTACACCTTCTGATAACATATTGAAGAAGAAAGGAAATAAATTGGATGAGTGATATTCCTTTTGGGACTTAGGCAATGTTAAGCTAATTGAAGATCTTCTGTCGTTGTAGAAGTACTCATCTGTATAAGAAAAGACAAAAGAGCCATCGGAATTCTCTAATAATATCCCGGCCAATTCATTATTGACGTATACATTTGCTTTTCTCATGCTTCATCTAATTTTTTGACAACTAAATCTACAGACAAACCCAGAACATTCGCTATTTTGTTCAGCGTACTGACAGATGGATTTCCTCTTCCACTTTCTATTTGCTTTACTGTTCTCAAAGCAACTCCGGAAATATCAGCTAAATCTTGTTGAGTGATACCCAAAAGATTGCGCCGTTCTTTGATTTTTATATATAGATTCTCTTCGAGCATTATATTGCACTTTTATGCAAATATAATATATTAATCAGATAAACTACCCCCAAAGAGTCATTATATTGCACTTTCTGTGACGCGCCCTGTCATAGATGCAAACTTGACCAAAGGTAGGTGGGTCGGAGCAGTGGGTCAACAAAATGAAGTTATTGAATAAATCGATAGCTCATTTGTGAAGTTCGACCAAATGATTAAATTTGTAACAAATCAATGTTTAACTATTAATATTTAGAGACTATGCAAAAGTATGAATGCGAACCATGCGGATATATTTATGATCCCGCAGAAGGCGATCCCGATGGTGGTATAGCACCAGGAACAGCGTTTGAAGATATTCCGGAAGATTGGGTGTGCCCAGTTTGTGGTGTAGGAAAAGAAGAATTCGTTCCGGTAGATTACGCCAATTAATTGATTGTGAAATAATAAAAAGTGCGGGAAAAGAGTTAACTCTTTTCCCGCACTTTTTATAAACGCCTGATAAGGAGATTAAATATCCACTTCCTATCAGGCGTTTTTTTAGTTTTTAAAAATATAAGATGTCAATAGTGAACGCTAAATATTTCAACAGGTCCTGTAAGTCCGGATGGTTGTAAACCCTCAGTTCCGTTATATAGATTGACCGGAGCCCATGTTTTCCTTTCTCCTTCAGGTAAGCGTGCATCACCAATCAGTCGGTTAACCCAGTTGTTTACGACCCGTATCTCTAAGATGTTGTCTTCTTTCTGAAGATAGTCTGTGATATCAATCTCCCAAGGTGCTGTCCATATTTTTCCGGCAGATTGACTGTTTATCTTAACTTCTGCAATTGAGGTAAGCGGATTTAAGCGGATGAAAACTCGCTTGTTCTTGATATCTTCCGTATAGTCGAAGGTTTTCGTATAGGTGGCATCTCCTGAGAAATACTTAATATTATCGTCTTCAAACTGTGTCCAGTCTTTCAGCTCATTCATGATAACAGGTTCAGCAGGTCCACGTCTTGCAGGGTCAAACTGAACGCTCCATGAGCCTTCCAGTATTTTGCTTGCTTCTTTAGGCGGATAATTCACACCGGATGGGTTTGCTTTGACTTCACTTGTCGGTCTGAATACGATAAAAGCACTTTCTAAAGGATGTAGCCGTAGGTCTATGGTTGTAGTTCCTTCAGTTACTGTGTATTGCGGAAGTATTCGAGTTGTTCCTGTAACCGGATCCCATAGTTCAGGTGTTAGTCCATCCACTCTGAATGAAGCCGTAAACTGTATTTCTTTCTCTTCCTGATTCGTTATGAAATAGGCTTCTCCGTTATTCAGTTGACGATGAATAAACTCAACAGCGATATTAGCACCGTGTGTGTTAAAGTCAGGAGTTACTGAGAGTAGTTCAAATAATTCTTCAAGACTCATTCCGGAGGCAACGATGCCTTTCCCTACGTTGTGGTGCTTCTTATTCACGCCATCCATATCTCCCCAGAGAATGTTAGCTAACTTTTTAACTTCTTCGTCAGCAGCGGGATAGTTCTCATAGCTAGGTGAAATGCTAGGGGGATTCCCTAAAATGACTCCACCTGCCTCTGTCAATCGCCTAATCTTTTGCAATACTTCCGGTCTCATGGTGTTCAGTTCCGGCAGAACCAATACTTTGTATTGTATGCCACTGGGTAGGGTAAGTAAGCCATTTTGGACCGTAAGATATTTTAGAATAACCTCGGCATTCATGTAGTCATACGAATAACCTTTCGGTATTTCAGGATTTCTAACGCCGGTCATTTTAGGTGTATCTTCGCCAATGAAATAAGCTACATCTGCAATATACGTGCCTTGTTGCAGCATAAAGTTGCATCGCTTCAGGTAGTCAACAAAAACATCCATATCATAAAACCAGGTGTTCTTGCGATTAAATTCGTTGCCAAACCAAGCATTCATGCCGGGTTCTTTATCTTCGTATGCTTGCTGTATATATACATGTAGCAAGGTGTTATTGATGCCTTCAGCAAAAAAGCGATCACCACGTTGTTTCATTCTGTACGGATGTCTGGTGAAAGGTCCTCCGGCACAAGTGAAAGACTCGGCCGATACTTTTTTCTTTCCGTAGATATGTGCGCAAGAAGAAGCTGCTTTGTTTTCAATATCTCCCAGTTCACCTTCGCTCCAAAACTCACCACCTATCTCGTCAGACTGTCCTCCATATTGAAGAAACTCGCCGGGGAAACCCCAGTGACCGTAGTTCTCAAGCCAGGTTGTCAGTCCGTGTTTGTGGCTAATGTCGCGTAAACCGCCCACATAGTCGTAAGCCACCTTATCTGCAATGAGTCTTCTTAAATCCCATAAGAAACGGTCGGTAATGTCTCTGTTCTCAACAACATATCCGCTTAGTGCCGGTATAAATGGAGTAGGATCATAGCCATATTGTGTGGTGAAATCTTCTTTTAGCTTGTCTGTCCAGTTTTGTCCGCCTGTTTCATAGCTGTCTTGAACGACGACTTTCCAGGTTTTACGGTCTTCTGCCGGAATACGTTGGATGATTTCACCTAGGAAGGCATCAAAATGGCTAAGTACATGCTCGGTACTCATCTTGTCAACCTCTAAGCCTACTCCTTCTGCAGAGGCCGGTCCGTTGGTTACACCCGTTGGCGACATGCCTGTACGTAAGATAAGCCAATTCCCTTCCGGTGCTTCCCAAGTCAATAAACCATTTTTATCTACAAATTCGCTGATGTCTAAGATGTCTTTTTTGGCAATAGCTCCTTCGCTTTTACTGTTGTCTGATTGTGCTTCCCACAGATAGTCATGCCAATAAGGTAGGGGAGATTGAAACATTTTAGCCAAACTCTTTTCTACATATCGTTCTTGTAAGATGGCAGACGACAGACTGATTTCCCGAATGCCGGCATTGTGTGAACGATTTGTGATATGAATTTTATATGATTGTTCATTTGTTTCAGGAAGAGACATCACTACTTCACCATACGGATTAAAGCCTACATTGCTGCTCGGATTTGTGCGGTTTACGTTAAAACGCTTGATGGTCTTGTAGGTTTCACCTTCTTTGACTTGAATGTCTACATCTATATCAATAGGGCGATGTGCCGGTGTGACGATTATGGAACGAATAGGTTGCTTTTCATCTGTTTCCAGCAAAAGAGTGAGTTCGTTATTTGTTCCCAAATTAAGTTCAGTCTCTTCGTTTTTGTCTATCAAATGAGTTACTTCAGTGAGTTGTGGAGTCGAACTAATGCGTGTGTTGCTTGTGTTCAGCGTCTGCTCTTTGTCTATGCGACAAGCCAGCGTTTTATAGTCTTGAAATATTTCAGCAGGCTTTGCTAGTTGTAATGACAGTTGTTGCGGTCCTTCAACGGTTACTTTCGAAGTATTGAGATAGCGCATTGATTGTTCCGGTTTGATCCAAGGACCTCCGGACTGACTCCATCCCGGACTATTGAATATACCTATTTCGATGTTTAGTTCGCCTGCTTTTTTAAGAGCAGTGTGTAAGATATCCCACCATTCATCTGAAAATAATTTAACCGTTCCGTAAGGCTGGTCTGCCGGAGGAAGTCCGATGTTACCAATAAATGCCCGATTGATACCTACGGCTTTCATGGATTCTAAATCTTTAATGACGCCTTCTTTGGAAAGGTTGTCAGATATCCAATACCAATAAACGCTGGTTTGTATATCATCGGGGATTTCTTTAAACCCTTTTTCCAATTCTTGAACGGATATGTTTTGCTGCTGACTTGTTGGGTCGCACGATGAAAGGCTAGTCATTAACCCCGTAACTAAGAGGATAATGATAAGATGATTCATTATTGTTTTTCTAATGCTATTCATAATGATATGTGTTTATAAAGATATATGTTGTGTGCCGGGTTTTAAATCCAGTGTTTTTCCTTGCCATACAAACGTGCCGACTGTTTGATTCGGTAAGGATATGCTGCCTTCTATGCCCGTTTTCCCTTTTCGTTTGAGAGATACTTCAATGCTTCCATCAGGGTGTGGCATACTGGCAGTTATTTCTTTGAGTTCGCCAAGCGAAGGAGCTATTTCAATATGTTTAAAGCCTGCTGAGATAGGGTTGATACCACAGATGACAGCAAAGTAGTCATATAGCGGGCTAGCACTCCAGGCATGACAATCTGAACGGGCCGGTTCAGGCTTTTCGGCAAAGGTCGTTAGTCCTATTGCCAGCATATCACGCCAATATTGAAGAGAAGGATAGTACAAATCGCCCAAGCCTGCTTTTTTAAGCGCCTGTGTCAAGTAAAAGCGATAGTAAAAAGTGACGGGTCCTAATGTTGGGTCTTCAACTACGTTTTTCATCACTTCTTTCCATTGATTATTTGCTATCGTTTCTGAAAGAACTCCCATGATACTGGCGTGTTGACTATAGCTGCTCTTCTCAGGAGTGTCAGCCATGAGCTTACGTTCACGGTCAAAGCAATGTGTAAGGGTTCCTTGGCTTAATCGTTTGGCTATATTGCTAAGACGAAGGCTTTCGTCAGTAAGTCCAAAGCGATTATATAAGGCCGCTGCCTGCTTCAAAGTATAGACATAATGCATGGTGAGTAACGAAGAGTTGCCATCGTTTGACCCCGGAGCTACCCCACCCGGGAATACATCCGTATAGTCTGTAAAGTTCCACCATTCCATGGGGCCTAACATTTGCTTTTCTTCGTCGATACGTTGTTCGTACCAGAAGAGTATGCCATTGATAGCAGGAAGAAATTGCTTGATAAAACTATCTTCCTGGCGATGCATCCAAAAATCATAAATCATGGAAATCCAGTAAAGGGAATAAGGAGGGATGACTTGTAGTCGGCTGCTGGGATAGCGGCCCTGTGTCAGACCTTCAGGAACCCTGGAGTTGTAAAAGTCTAAAATAGCCTTTTTCATTAAGCGGTCATCACCTGTTACATAGAGCGAGATGAGTGCTTGTACCCGTGTATCACCGGGATATTGTAGTTGTTCATAATAAGGACAGTCGTAATAGGTTTCTCCGGCACAAAGTCGTGCGGTTCTCCAGCCGACCTCCCAGATATCATCCATGCTTGCGTCGTTTGATTTGAATGAAGCGACTGCCTCGAAAGGATAGCCGGAGTATAAACCGTACAAGTCGGTGATTTCTAAGGCTTCTTCTTTTGTTTGTATAGCTAGTTCTAAATAACGAAAAGTTCTTATCCATAGAGGACTAAATGTGCGATTATCTCCTCCATCGGCAATGAAAATGTCATAGTTGCCATGTACATCTCTACCCTCTATTTCATTGCGGTTGCCTTTTTGCATATTCTTATCCAGTAGAGCTTCAGTATAGGTCATTTGGATAGTGGTTTTAGCCCCTTTGTTAAGTTTAAGAACCGGATAAACGACTGTGTTATGTCCTTGGTCAATCAATAGTTTGACGGATTGATTGGGAGGAATGATGAGTGACTTTTTACCGGTAAGAAAACCATTGTCTGCCGTTATGCCGGTGCTTTTTCTAACTTCTTTCATGCGCTGAAAAGACTCTTCCATCAGTGGAATGTTTCGTGGGGTTAGATTCCAAAGATTATCAGTTCCATGGGTTAGGTAAGACGGACTGGCCAGGTGAACCGCATGATTCCATGCAGAGTCGTCAAAGTCTGGTTGTTCCCATCCCCAGGGATATTTGCTGGCGTCTACTTGGTCGCCAGGTCCGATTACCATATAGGCATGTAGCCGAGGACCGTTATCGGTCGAGCAGGGTGTGTATGATTCGTTTTTAGTCGCTTTCCAGCTGCTATTTGTATTGGCAACTTGTTCTTTTTCAGTGTTTCCCTGAACTACAAAGCCGGTTTGGTTGGTTATTTGAGCTACGGGTCCCAAGGTGCCCATGTTCCACACCGTAGCAGCCAGTGTGTTTTTCCCTTTTTTTAAATATTTGCCGATATCTACACTTTCGAAATACCAATTATGCAAATCTCCTCGTGCCGGGCCTCGGGTGATTATTTCTCCATTGACATATAGGATATACCGATTGTCGGCAGAGACATGAATAACGAAACTCTCTTCCGCATTGGCTAGTTCAAATGTTTTTCTGAAATGATATATACCATAATCACGAGGTAGGGCATCAGTAGCTGTTATCCAGGCAGAAGGCCAATGACCTTTCGTGTATTTAGGATTGATAGATATGTTTTGGGCAGGCAGATATGCATAGCATAGCAAGCATAATGCCGCGAAAAGTGTTATTTTTCTAAGCATATTTAAGGAATCCGTACTTTATGGTATTTGCTTGAAGGATGGTTAACGGATGATTTTAATCCCATCCGGAGCATCTATATTTGTTTGGATTTTGCCATTCACCTTTTTATGTTGGATTTTCACCACTCCTTTAGGTGTAGGGAAAGTACCTTCAACCCATTCAAGATCTCCTAAGTGTGGCTCTATCTTGATGGTAGCACATCCTGGCTCTATAACTTGAACGCCTAGTACATGTTCGTTTAGCCAAGCTGTTGGTCCGGATGCCCAGCCATGGCAAAGGCTATGACGAAGACCTACATAGCAGTAGTTCCCGTAGTCGGCATGAATATCTACCTTGCCTTCCGGTACAAGCTCGTCTATTCTTCCTGCATTTTGAATCCAGTCAATATCGAAATCTTCCCAGAATGTGGTAGCTCCCATGTCAAGCATGGCTCCCCAATATGTTTTTATATATTCAATAGCCGTTTGGTAATCTCCGGCTTTAGCCATAGCGCCCAGCATGTAATAACCGTAGAATGTAGAGAAGTTTTTAACACCGTTTTTGGTTATCTCTTTGTTCATTTTCTTCGGCTTTTCCAGTCCGGATAGGCTGAGTATAGCTGCAGCTTGTTTTGAATTATTAGGATCGGGGATATATTTTTTCATTCGGTTAGCTGTCTTTTGACACTTTAGGGCAAGGTCTTTATCTCCCAGAATGTCGCAAAGGTATGAACCGGACTCTAGAGCCATGAATAAAAGCCCCTGTAGTCCTGCAGCTATTCCTTCCGGGTTTGCATTGGACGGCCAGTCTAAGAAACGTGATTCATCCATTTGCTCTTTGCCATTCTTATCTACTTTGGTTAAAAGAATGTTCAGGAGTTCCGTTAGGTATGTTTTCTGTTCGCGCAGGTAATCCATATCTGCATGATAGCGATACCAGTCTTTATGAATGATAATCCACCAAAGTGAATAGGAACTGATGCCGCTCATCCATCCGGGAAGCGGTGTGGTTTCTCTTGCTAAATCTAAGCTTTTTGGCACTACGTCGTTATAACCAAACACATAGTTAATGGTCATTACCTCCGGATGCAAGTCGCCAAGCCAAACCAAACGGTCACGCTTAATGCCATCCCAAAGATATTCTTGCATGTTTAAGTGAACGGTATAAGCCCCTGTTTCCCATATTTTATTAAGTCGCTCGTCGTTTGACTTGAAACTGCCTAAATAGGGGATGTCTCTATATACATATACACCGATGATTTCACGTAAGATAAGTGTGACATCTGTGTCTAATAGGTCAATGCGGGCAAAACGGAATCCGGAGTGACCGGTTTCGGCAACTCCTAACCAAGGCAAGCTCATCTCGAAATCACGCATGGCATGATCGTTCATGCTGCCTTTCTCGCCAATCTCAGACATGGCTTCACTGACAGATTCTCCAAAACGTACCCTAATTTTAATTGGTTTATTTCCGGCTGATTGTCCGGTGACAAAACGAAGCCCACCATGAAACTCTTTCCCGAAGTCTACGAGAATTGATGCTTGACTGGTTGCTGTACTAGTCATTGTGCATACTTCTCCTGTTCCTAAAAAGCTTTGTCCGATACCTTTTTTAAGCAATTGATTTGGGTTAGTGATTTTTGCTTCATTGTTTTCGGACGTCCATATAATGCGAGTTGGTGTCAGATATTCACGGGTTCTAGTGTCTTTAATGTTCTGACTATAGACTTGAGTTGAAAAAAACAAGAACAGTAAGATAAATATGCTTATGCAATGTCTCATGGTGGGGCTTTCTTTGAAATAATAGTATAAAAAAAACTTAAGGTTTGTTGCTTGTTATTATTGGTTTAATTCTCTCGTTTATGGTTGTTTTAATCTCCATTTGGTTGTTTTTATACAAAAATAAGGTTTATCCATCCTTTAGGATTTAGTTTTATGGGCTTAAAGCTTTAAAAAATGGCACTTTGAATAGTTTTTTGATTTTTTTCTAATATTAATTCTTTAATTCACTTTTTTGATATAGTTGGTTTATGAAGATTTATAAACCTTGTTTATTGCTTACTTCTTTCTGATATATAGTTATTTATGTGTATTTTTGAAGTGTTGTTTAACTTGGAAAATCATCCTGTCATATATATGGAAGGTTTATGACCGATTGAACCATTTAGTAAGTAGAGTCGCATTTTTTAAAGAATACGCAGTCCCTTTAGAAAGAAAAGAACGATAATACTGATTTGTTTTTTACTTATAGTATCTTCGTGTAGTCTATTCATGATACAAGCATAATTTTAAATTTATGAAACACACATTGCCTTTAAAATATTTAATTTCTAGTGAGCAGGATGAGTTGTGGGGATTGAAGGTGAACTCGGTTGGTTTTCAGCAAATAAACCCCGGAGTGTCCTACCCTCCGACGCATCACCCTACACGTTACTTATTTTCGTCTAAGAAAGGGCGTATCTTGAATGAGTATCAGTTGCTGTATATTAGTGAAGGAAGAGGGCAGTTTATTTCAGCGAACCAGAAGAAAATACCGATTAATGCAGGCAATATGTTTTTGTTGTTTCCGAATGAATGGCATAATTATGCACCTCTTACAGAAACCGGATGGAATGAATATTGGATTGGGTTTGAAGGGGTCAATATGGATGCTCGTGTAGAAAACCGCTTCTTTTCTAAAGAAGAGCCTATCTTTAATGTAGGTATTAATACGGAAATCATTGAATTGTACCGGAAGGCGATTGATGTTGCTCAGCAACAACAAGTAGGGTTTCAGCAAATGTTAGGTGGGATTGTAAACCATTTAATGGGTATCATGTATTCGCATCATAAACTGTCTGCATTTAAAAACTTGAATGTGACAAATCAGATAGAAAATGCGAAGAGAATTATCTATGAGCAGTTTTCTGATTCTATTTCTCCGGAAGAAATTGCAGAACAAGTCAACATGAGTTATTCTTGGTTTAGGAAAGTATTTAAAGAATACACAGGATTAACTCCCTATCAGTATGTGCAAGAAATTCGCATTCAAAAAAGCAAAGAACTCTTAGCTAATACGCAGTTTAACAGTCAGGAAATTGCTTTTAAGGTGGGTTTTGAAAACTCAGATTACTTCTGTACAGCCTTTAAAAAAAGAACTCGCTATACTCCTATACAATATCGTAGAATGATTCGATCAGTCGAATTGAATGAAGGGGAAAAGAAATTGCTTAAGTAACTGAACCATCCTCTTGCCTATTACTATGAAATGAGCTCCTTCATAAGGGGCTCTAAACATTGTATTGTTTTCAATTAATCTTCCCGACCTTATGGAAATTATCTCATAAAGCCTACGAGCACTCCTTGGATTTATGGGAGACGCTCTTTACAGCTATGAAGAGCGTTGTCCTAAGCCATTTTGCATAGACTTCATATACTTTTATTAAAAAGCATAGAGCCAACTAATCTTTTAACCTTTGTTGAAAGAGCTTTTGACGAATGTAAGAAGCTCTTTTGACGAACGTAAGAAGAGCTTCTAACGTTCGTTAAAAGGTTAGTTTGCTACTGCGAATATTTTAATTCGCTAGTACTTAGTTTGTTATTGATAGTAGCTGTTTTGTATACTCGTTATGCGCTAATCTGACTTCTTTTAGTCCTTTTGGTATACCCTTACGTAGTCGATTTCATATACAGCAGGAAGAGCTTGCTCGTCTACCCCTTGTGCCCCGCCCCAATTACCGCCCCATGCAAGGTTAAGCTTTAGATAAAAGGGTACATTGAATGGCCAGGTGAATTTGTCGCCTTGGTGATCGTTTTTGAATATAAAGTGGCGTTTTCCATCTACATAGCAATAAATATAATCCTCAGTCCACTCCAAAGCATAGATGTGAAAATCATTTTGTGCTGTTTCGATATATTGTTCGCCTGTTTTTTCGGTCTGAATAGCATGATTGTATGTTTTGCAATGCACGGCAGATGAAACCCAGTTAGGACGAAACCCAACTTCTTCCATGATGTCAATTTCTCCATCCTCCGGCCACTTCTTAAAGTTTTTCGGGAGCATCCAAAAAGCAGGCCATGTGCCTTTGCCTATGGGAAGTTTAAGTCGCGCTTCAAAATAGCCATACGTCCAGCTTTCTTGCGAATTCATACGAATAGAAAGGATGCGGTCGCCTTTCTTTTTAGCGATGATTTTTAAGGTGCCGTCAGAAACTATTGCACAAGTATCTTTCCCGTCAATCACATCGATATAGTCTTGTATCTCATTATTGCCCCAGCCATGACTTCCCTTCTCAAACCACCATTTGTCGGTAGAAGGTGTTGTGGCTTTCCCTTTAGTGTCTTTGGAAGAATTAAATTCGTCTTGCCATATAAGCTGGTAGCCTTTGGGTACGTAAGGACTGTCCGTGTTATTAGACTTGTTTGCTGGTTGTGCAAAAACAGTTGTTGAGAAGAATAGGAGAAGCAAGAAAAATAAATTGTGTGTTTTCATATATTGCATAAGTATAGTGTAATATTACAAAAGTATCAATTTTCATGAAACGACACATGAATTTTTGTTAAAGCACACAAAGCTATGATATTAAAAATCATGTGAGTTTACAATTGAGTGATTATGTATAAAGGTGTATGTGATAGCTAAAGCTATTCATAACGACGTTGGAGGAAAATAAAATAATAACGAATGAAATGAATTTTGGAAACAACTAATTGTATGTGATACAATTGTGCTAATTTTGGTGAGTAAGAATTGTCTACTCTCTATTTTATAACATAAGCCGAAAATATAAATGAATAAGTATAGTGTGCTATTAGCTATGTGTATGTGTGCATTGGTTGTACATGGACAGACGGAGTTATCTCAAACATCCTATGTAGATTTCAATCACGGACAAACCGGTGACGACCATCATACATGGGTGCAATCAATCAATGTGCGTACTCCTGCTTATCGTTCTTCAGTCAAAGGGGAGGTTGAGGTCTGCTTTGAAGCTCCGGGAATGGATTTTGTGAAGGCGATGTGCTGGAGTCAGCCAACGATTGAAAAACCGGATGTCTGGGGGCATGATGTTGAACTACTTCCTCAAGGAACAGTGCTTGGTGAAGATGGGCTGGGATGTTTTACGTTTGATGCCGACAAGTTGCCAAATGGTCCGATGAATGTGCGTATTTATGCGCACAATAAGCTTGGTGAAAAAGATGTTTGTGAGCTGCAACTCTATAACTTGGGTGGCGTATCGTGGAATCAAGGAGTTCCGTCAACTAATCCACCGGGTGCTCGTGGCATGTTGTTGGTTTTTCAGGATGATTTTGATGGACCTCTATCTATATCTAATGATGGGCGTAATGCTCGGTATAGTGCGCATAAGCCTCGATTTGGGGATTTTAGCGGCTGGCCTTTTACGGATGTAGATGCACCGAACTCACCTTTTAGTCAAGTGGATACCTATTTGAAAATAGCAGCCAGAAAAACAGACGGCGATAAAGGCAGTACAGGGCTTATTGCATCCGTAAATATGGATGGAGAAGGATTTTGGGCGAAAGCACCTTTTTATATGGAGTGCCGATTTACGGCTCAATCAGCCGTCGGTACATGGCCTGCTTTCTGGACGATTACTGCTTTGGATAAAGACTCTGTTGGAGATGAGTTGGATATTGTAGAGGCTTATGGAGGGGTAGGGAAAGGAAATCCAAATCATCCGGGATATTCTATTTGCAGTCATTTTTGGGGACAGAAGGATGGAGAAGGAAAACCCAAAAAGGAATATTCGGGCGTGATACCTATTACTGAAATAGGAGGGGGAGCTTATTGGTCTACAACGTTTCATACCTACGGTTTGTATGTAGATAAAGAGCACACTATATATTATTTTGACGATATAGAAGTATATGCTCACCCAACAAATAGTATGTCCTGGGAAAAGCCACATTTGTTTTTAATCAATTATGCGATAGGAGGGATAAGTGGTTGGCCAATTGATTTAGTTCGTTATGATAATGGCTCGGATATGTATGTGGATTATGTTCGGGTGTATGCTAAGGAGCCTATTGATTATTCCTTGCCGCTCGTTGAAAAACGCTAATTCGGGCTGCTATGTTGTGGGTGCTTGGTGAGTTATAAGAATAATCAATACTTCTATAGTTTTTACTTACAGAACTTTTCATACTTTTAGGTTGTTATAAAGGTATACACCCAAAAACATATACTTATGCGTGGGATAATATTTTTTTTAGGAATACTTTTAATTTTTAGTACCCAAGAAGTACGTAGTAATAACAACCAAAATAAAAACCAAACTATGAAATTTGAATTAGTAAAATTACCTTATGCAGCAGATGCATTAGAACCAGTTATCAGTAAAGTAACGATAGAGTTACATCACGGAAAGCATTTACAAGCTTATGTAAATAACTTAAATAACTTAATTGCAGGTACTGATTTTGAGAACAAGTCATTAATAGAGATCGTAAAAACGTCTGATGGTGGTATCTTTAACAATGGTGGTCAAGTATTGAATCACGAATTGTATTTTCTGTCTTTCTCTCCAAAAGGTGGTGGCGAGCCAACCGGAAAGCTAGCTGAAGCTATTAAAACTCAATGGGGTTCGTTTGACGAATTTAAAAAAGACTTCGTAGCTCAAGCGGTTGGTCTGTTTGGTTCAGGCTGGCTTTGGTTAGCCAAAGACGATGCCGGAAAATTGTCTGTTGTTAAAGAACAAAATGCTGGAAACCCGGTAACAAAAGGTCTTACTCCAATTTTAGGATTTGATGTATGGGAACACTCATATTATGTGGATTATCAAAATCGTAGAGCTGACCATTTGAATGAACTTTGGAAAATCATTGACTGGGAAGTAGTTGGTAAAAGATATTAAGAACTACTAATAAAAGGACTTGTTCTAAGTCCGCAAATATTAAAAGGGAGCACACGCTCCCTTTTTTATTGTAGGACATAAACGTCAATATATTCGTGAATGCTTTCTCATTTATAAAAGCTTTCTTATCTTTGGCTCGTAAGAGTTGGTAGTAAAAAAGGCTATCTGTTTATTTCTTAGGGTATAAATTATAAAAAGCAAGCAAGAATGTTTATTTTTGCCTGTTACTCAAGGAGCATACACTCACATAATTAAATAAAAATGGAAAATACAAGACGTTCATTTCTTAAAAAGGTTACAGTGGCCGGTATTGGAGCAGCCGGACTTGCAGTTACAAACAAAGCAGCAGCTGCAACAGCCGAAGTTCAACAAAAAAGCAAGAAGAAAGCAGCCGGAAAAAATGATGGTAAACTTCGTTTTGGGTTTATCGGAACCGGTTCAAGATGTCAAGAGCATATAAATAATGTATTGGCTATACCCGGAAATATCATTGTTGCTATTTGCGATACGCAAAAAGGCCCATTAGATAGTACATTAGCGCATATTGCTAAGTTCAATGTAGAGGCACCTAAAGTATATACCGGAAGTGAACATGCATTTGAAGAGATGCTTAATAATGAGGAATTTGACTGTGTAATTATTGCTAGCCCTTGGGAATGGCACGTGCCAATGTCAATTGCAGCTATGAAAGCCGGTGTCCCCTATGTAGGAGTAGAAGTGTCTGCTGCAAACACGCTGGAAGAATGCTGGGACTTAGTAAACGTTTCGGAAGCTACAGGTAGCCAGTTGAATATCTTGGAAAACGTATGTTACAGACGTGACTGCATGGCAGCATTAAAGATGGTTCGTGAAGGCTTATTTGGTGAAATACTTCATGCTAGATGCGGATATGAGCACGACCTTCGTGATATTAAGTTTAACGATGGTAAGAATTACGGATACAAAAAAGGTGGTGAATTGCGTATGGGTGAATCTGCTTATGCAGAGGCCCAATGGAGAACACAGCACTCTGTAATGCGTAATGGTGACCTTTATCCGACACATGGTGTAGGCCCGGTTGCTAACTGCTTAGACATTAACAGAGGAAACCGTTTTCTATCATTGACAGCTATGGCTACTCAATCACGCGGTTTGCACAAGTTTGTTGTAGATAATGGTGGTGAGAATCATCCATTAGCTAAACTGCGTTTTAACTTGGGAGATATTGTTACTTCTATGATTAAATGTGCTAACGGACAGACTGTTATTGTTTCTCATGACACAAACTCACCACGTCCTTATTCTTTAGGTTTCCGTATTCAAGGAACAGATGGCTTATGGATGAATGATGGAGATAATGTATATGTTGAAGGTACATCCAGAGCACACCGTTGGGATAAATCAGATGAGTGGTTTAAGAAATATGATCATAAGCTTTGGGCTTCGCTAGAACAACAAGCAAAAGAAGCAGGGCATGGAGGTATGGACTTCATCATGATGTATGATTTCATAGATGCTATCAAAAATAAGAAACCGGCTCCTATGGATTGCTATGATGCGGCTGCTTGGAGCGCTGTTTCCGGATTGTCTGAAATGTCTATTGCTCGTGGTGGTGCAGTGGTTGACTTCCCTGACTTCACTCGTGGACAATGGATTCACCGCAAACCTCACTTTGGATTATAATTCAGTAAGATAGATACCAAAAAATAAAGCGAGCCCATTTCGGCTCGCTTTATTTTTTTTAGGTGAGTTATGGTAGCTATTTAATTCGTTTTAGCTCTCGATATACGCGTTGGATTGGTAGCCCCATGACGTTGTAGAAACTACCCTGAATTGATTCTACGCCAATATATCCTATCCACTCTTGAATGCCGTACGAGCCCGCTTTGTCAAATGGCTTGAATGTATCTACATAATGTATAATATCCTCTTCTTCTAGTTCAGCAAAACTAACGCCGGATAAGGTGGAAAATGTTTTTTGAAATGTTTGTCCGGTAAGGCATACACCTGTGATGACCCGATGAGTTTTACCGGAGAGTTTTTTCAGCATACGAATAGCATCTTCTCTGTTCTTGGGTTTTCCGAGCACTTCACCGTCCAGGTCAACAATCGTGTCAGCCGTAATCAGTATATCCTTCTCCCTTAATGTAGGGAGGTAGGCTTCTGCCTTTTTTCGTGCCAGGCATACCGGTATTTCTTCCGGTTTTAAAGATTCCGAATAGCTTTCATCAATCCCTTTGATCACTCTTATTTCAAAATCAATTCCCAGTCCGCTCAATAGCTCTTGACGTCTGGGCGAATTGGAGGCTAGTATGATGTTGTACTTTTTTAAATGATTGAGCATGTAGTTTGAGTTTTCTTTATCAAAAGGATTACCACCCGAAAGCTTTATCACACATCCAGTCTCCTCGTGCTTTTAGTGTTTGTTCTATCAATTCGCGAGCCAGTCCCATTCCGCCCTTTCGTTGAGATATATGTTTAGCTATTGCTTTTATTTCAGCAGCTCCGTCGGCTGGTGCAATTGGCAAGCCTACACGTTCCATAACGGGATAGTCCGGAATATCATCACCTACATAGGCAATCTCTTCATCTTTCAACCCTGTTTTTTCAATAAAATCCAGGTAGTCGTGTATTTTAATCGCACTACGTAAGTAGATGTGCTCTACGCCTAAGAGTGAGTAGCGGTGGCGTACCGATTCTGCATGTGCTCCGGTGATTATGCCAACAATGTATCCCTTTTTTATAGCAAGCTGAATAGCGTAGCTATCCTTGATATTAATGGTTCGTATAGGCTCTCCGCTTTCAGAAACAGCCACTACATTGGCAGATAATGCACCATCTACATCAAACAAAAAAGCTTTTATCTTTTGTAAATCATAGTTTATACTACTCATGGTTCATCGTTTTATAAATACTCCGGCTAAGCAGCTCGTAAATCTCTTGCATTTCCGGTTGGTTGTTTAATAACTTCATATGCTTATCTATGACTGAGCGATCGTTGCGTACAGCCGGACCGGTCTGTGCCTCTCGTGGGGTCATGCTGTGGATTTTTTGTGCCGTTTCATCAATCAAAGGGAGAATGACTTCACCGGGTATGCCGTTTTTCTCGAGCAATTGTTCAGCCAGTAAGTAAAGGTGATTGGTGAAGTTGGAGGCAAATACCGCAGCCAAATGCATATATTTCCGTTTGTCAGAGCTCATGATATATACTTTGTCTGAAATGCTTTCAGCAAGTGTCTTAATCAGTTCTTCATCTTGAGGTGAAGGAGACTCAATAAAAAAAGGTATGGAACGGAAGTCTACTTCTCTTTCTTTACTGAATGTTTGGAGCGGATAAAAAACGCCGTATCGTTTATTCTTTTGGTGGAATAGGTCAGCAGGCATACTCCCGGAGGTATGCAGCCATAGTCCGTTATTGGGTTGAATACTAGCTGCTACAGATTCAATCACATCGTCTTTCAATGAAAAGATATAGCAGTCTGCCTCTGAATCAATTTCCTCTACATTGAGAGTAAATGGTGATTGAAGTAGCTCCCCTAATGTACGTGCGTGTGCTTCTGTTCGGTTATATATTTGTGAAATAGTATGTCCGGCTTTGTTAAGAGCCGCTCCTAGTCGGGTAGCTACGTTGCCGGCACCAATCAATACGATTTTCATGCCTGAGGGTCTTCATTTCTATATTGTCCAATATGTATTTTCTCCCATAGAAGGTCGTTGTCGTCCAGTGGCTTGCGATCTTGGTCTTTGTGACCGAAGCCAATGATTGACAGAACCTCCAGCTGATAGGGGATGCCTAGCAGATTGCGCACATAGTATGCAGCATCTTCATCGTTAGCTGTTTGGCGGTTTCTAATCTGGCACCAGCAACTCCCTATGCCTAGGTCTTCAGCCTGAAGCTGCATGCAGATTGAGGCGATTGAAGCATCTTCAATCCATACATCAGTTAACGTGACGTCGCCCACCACGACAACAGCCATTGCGCAGCCTTTCAGAAAACCGGCACCATGCTCTTTGCTTTCGGATAGTTTTTGGAGCATCTCCGAATCTTCTACCACCACAAATTGCCAAGGACGAAGATTTTTGGATGTTGGTGACTTTAGGGCTGCTTTAAGTATGAGCTCTACGTGCTCCGGCTCTAAGGGGGTGTCTTTAAACTTACGTGTGCTCCTTCTTTGTGATAACAGTGTGGAGAAAGTTTTCATAGTGATATATTTTATGTATTTATAATTCAGTAAAGCAAAGATACATCTTTCCCTCATGCTTATAAAGTACGGGTAGTTCATATATTTCTTGTAATTTTGCAGGAAACAACTTTTATGGCTACCGAGATAATCTCAGATATTAACCAACGTTTGTCCGAGTGTTTTTCACCCGAAGAAACTCAATCGCTTATTCGTATATTATTGGAAGATTTAGGGGGTGTTCTTCCCTATAAGCAACCATTGCTTACGGATGCAGATATAGCTCCTGACTTGCAGCGCTTGTTGGTGGATGCAGCTGTAAGATTGAATAACAACGAGCCTATCCAATACATTACCGGACGAACAATATTCTATGGGATTCCTCTTGAGGTTACTCCTGATGTGTTAATTCCCCGACCTGAGACTGAAGAACTGGTTGACTCTATTTTGCATGAACATACTCATTCGGGACTGCGTGTGGTGGATGTAGGTACAGGAAGTGGTTGTATAGCAATCGCATTATCACTTCATTTAAAAGAGGCGGAAGTGACGGGTGTTGACCTTTCTGAACGTGCGTTGGCAGTTGCTGAAGTGAATGCCGGAAAAAATAAAGCTTCTGTAAACTGGCTGCAAGCTGATGTGCTTTCTGATGATTGGTGCAGTCACTTTGAAAAGTATTCTGTAGATATTTTGGTTAGTAACCCTCCGTATGTTTTAGATAAGGAAAAGGAAGGGATGCAAGCAAATGTGTTGTCGTTCGAGCCTCATACTGCCTTATTTGTTCCGGATGACAATCCGTTGCTTTTTTATAACCGGATAGCTGAAGCAGGGACTGTTTTGCTTCGGACAGGAGGAGGGATATACTTCGAGATAAATGCCTCCTATGGTTTGGGAATGGTGGAAATGCTAGAAGCAATGAACTATAAAGATGTGGAGCTCCGGAAAGACCTTTTTGGAAAAGACCGTATGATAAAAGCAACAAGATGAAAGAATTGACAGAAACGGAATATTTACATAAAATGGCAGCCTATTGTTCCAGAGCAGAGCGATGTGAGCAAGATGTGCGACAGAAAATGACGGGCTTGTCTTTTGAGGGGCAAAATCGGATATTAGAGAGGTTAAGGAAAGAGAAATTTATCGATGAACAGCGCTATGCATTGAGTTTTGTGAAAGATAAGTTCCGTTTTAATCAATGGGGGCGAATCAAAATAGCGCATGCGCTGCGACAGAAAGGTGTTGCCTCTGACAAAGTAGATGAGGCACTGAGTGTAATTAATGATGAGGCATACGAGGCAACGCTTAGGTCGCTTCTTGCTACTAAGCGCAGAACAATCAAAGAAGGAGAGATGCAAAAGCTGTATGCAAAACTGTTTCGTTTTGCCGCTTCACGAGGATTTGAAAGTAATTTGATAGGACGGGTTCTTAAAGAAATTATTCATGTGGAAGAAGATTTGCTTGATATGGAATGATTTTCTTCACCTGTTTTTCCCTCGACTTTGTTTGACTTGTTCCAAGCCATTGATTGAAGGTGAAGGACAGATTTGCTTGTTTTGTCTCTGTGACTTGCCTACGGTAAGTGCAGTTTCAACGCCGGAAAATCCGGCTTATCGGTTGTTTGTTGGGAATAAAACCTTGAAAGAAGCTGCGGCTGCTTATCTTTTTGAGCGAGGAGGAAAGATACAGCAAATCACGCACTCGTTTAAGTATTATGGGAACCAGGAATTGGCGAAAGAAATGGGGCGATTAGCTGCTCAGCGTATGAAAGAGCAAGGCTTGTTTGAGACGATTGACTGTATCGTTCCCATCCCCTTGCATAAAAAGAAAAAGAACAAACGAGGATATAATCAGTCTGAATGGATTGCCAAAGGATTCGCAGAGGTCTATGAAATCCCTGTTTATATGCAAGGCATTGTACGGACAAGAAATTCAGCTACACAAACAGATAAAGATATTTACGAACGGCATATCAATGCTTCCGGTATGTTTGAAGTAGTTGATTCAGATTGGTTTGTTGATCGGCATGTTTTGCTGATTGATGATGTAATAACTGCCGGGGCTACTGTCCAGTCTTGCATAGATGCTCTAAAAAACATTGCCGGATTACGAATCAGCGTCTTTGGCCTTTCCATAACCCGGCAACTTCAGTCCTGATGTTTTATAGTAATGATTTGATGCTCTCAGTCCAAGCATTAATTCGCCCGTCTGTTTGATCGCTTTCATTCATTTCATCTATCAGTAAGCCGATGAACTGTCCGTCTCTTTCTGCCGACGAACCATCGTAGGTATATCCGTCAGTGCTGATTGATCCTACGAATTCAACACCTTTTCCTTCCAGTGTGTCAAAGAGTTCACCTACACCATTACAGAAATCATCCGAATATGATTCGCAATCTCCACAGCCAAATAGAGCTACTTTCTTTCCATCCAGTGGCTGGCCTTTTAGTACGTTTACACCGTCATACCAGTCGTCTTGCATTTCGCCCGACCCCCATGTGGAAGTGCCAAGGATAAGACTGTCGTATCCTTCCACCATTTCAGCCGTTATGTTTGCTACATCGTGTACATCATCAGTTGGAATGCCAAGCTTTGACGCAATACGTCCGGCAATATCTTCAGCCGTGCCGGTTGAAGAACCATAAAAAACACCTATTTTTCCCATAAATCTTTATTTATAAATCAATGAATCAATTAATTTATGCGAAAGTATAACTCATTGAATGGGTAGTCAATCCCTAGAATATGCGATTTTCCATCCCAATCTACTTATATATAGGTATAGCTGTTTTCTCATATAGAAAACAATTGATATTTCTATTCCTATTATTAATCCACCAAAAAGATGATTTTAATATATAGGGATACTCATGGCTCGTTTCAATCCACACACCTGCGTGAGGTGTGACCTACCTGTGTGTCTGCTTTCATCAACATTTTGAAGTTTCAATCCACACACCTACGTGAGGTGTGACTTTATTTGTTTATTGCAACTGTGTACCAGTTTTTAGTTTCAATCCACACACCTACGTGAGGTGTGACCTGTATGGATATGGCATAACCGATTTATCTATCAAAGTTTCAATCCACACACCTGCGTGAGGTGTGACTGGTGGTGCAACTTATGTAGAGGGTACTGCACAAGTTTCAATCCACACACCTGCGTGAGGTGTGACAACCGTCAAGGTCAACGAGGCGTCTCCATTTGAGTTTCAATCCACACACCTGCGTGAGGTGTGACGATATAGCCAATAAGCGTCAAGCCAATCAACAATTAGTTTCAATCCACACACCTGCGTGAGGTGTGACATCCTATTTTTTGATGAGTGGGATTTTAATCAATGGTTTCAATCCACACACCTGCGTGAGGTGTGACATAAATCTTGTTTTAATAGATATTCAATTTGTTCAGGTTTCAATCCACACACCTGCGTGAGGTGTGACTGAATGGTGAAGAGTTAGCGGCAGTTATGTTAGCGTTTCAATCCACACACCTGCGTGAGGTGTGACCTCTTTCACGGACATGAGCACCTTTACCTGCGCTGTTTCAATCCACACACCTGCGTGAGGTGTGACGTCTTTCCTTGTCGGTAAAGTTCCCATATGCAAAGTTTCAATCCACACACCTGCGTGAGGTGTGACAACCATATTTACCCAACAGGGTCAATGACTAATGTTTCAATCCACACACCTGCGTGAGGTGTGACCGCCCGGGCGAACTGGATCAACTATTGAAAGACCCGTTTCAATCCACACACCTGCGTGAGGTGTGACTTATAAACACCAGAAGGTGTCTTACAGCTTAAAAGTTTCAATCCACACACCTGCGTGAGGTGTGACCCGTATGCAAAAAAGTTCATGTTTGGCATCGGGTGTTTCAATCCACACACCTGCGTGAGGTGTGACGGTTCAAAGTAACTTAACCAATAAAGATGAAAAAGTTTCAATCCACACACCTGCGTGAGGTGTGACATAATGCCCCAAAAGTCCTCGCCATTGTTTGAGGAGTTTCAATCCACACACCTGCGTGAGGTGTGACGGTGAATGGGCTTTAGAAACCTACGAAAACAGCGCGTTTCAATCCACACACCTGCGTGAGGTGTGACAGTATGTAGCAATTACCGCTACTATTGCTATTTAGTTTCAATCCACACACCTGCGTGAGGTGTGACGATTTAATTTTGATTCACCTGATGATGTTATTGTTGTTTCAATCCACACACCTGCGTGAGGTGTGACATCCTTGACATTTTGCGCTCATGTAGTAATGCAAAGTTTCAATCCACACACCTGCGTGAGGTGTGACAAGCGCATTCTCCGGACTGTAATCAGCCGGTAAACGTTTCAATCCACACACCTGCGTGAGGTGTGACCTAAGTAATTTAGAGTACATTATCTTGCTTGATGTTTCAATCCACACACCTGCGTGAGGTGTGACTTTTGTTAGATTTGTTTGTTATTACTTTGTAATTGTTTCAATCCACACACCTGCGTGAGGTGTGACGGTATCACCGGCTATTATCGTAAGGTCTGACTTTTGTTTCAATCCACACACCTGCGTGAGGTGTGACCTGAAGGCTAAAGGCGGGTATAAGTTTTCTGTCAAGTTTCAATCCACACACCTGCGTGAGGTGTGACGTAAAGCTTCTCTAGCGTGCTCTCTATATCTTTGTTTCAATCCACACACCTGCGTGAGGTGTGACGTCAGCCGTTTTATCTTCGTCATCAATTACTATATGTTTCAATCCACACACCTGCGTGAGGTGTGACTATGTAGTTTCTGCCATCCACGTTTACTGTTGGCTGTTTCAATCCACACACCTGCGTGAGGTGTGACGCAGATTCCTTCGGGTGGACTATAAAGCGTGTCAGGTTTCAATCCACACACCTGCGTGAGGTGTGACTGAGCCTCTTCGCAGTCGGGTATAACACCCAAAGTTTCAATCCACACACCTGCGTGAGGTGTGACAGTAAAATTAAAGTTCATAAAGCGCTAAATATTAGTTTCAATCCACACACCTGCGTGAGGTGTGACAACCGTTCCATTTGCTAATGTGTAACCCCTGTCAGTTTCAATCCACACACCTGCGTGAGGTGTGACATTATTTCTTTCATAATTATTCGTTTAATTCATAAGTTTCAATCCACACACCTGCGTGAGGTGTGACCCCCATCTAAATGATAGGTGTGATGCTCTTCATTGTTTCAATCCACACACCTGCGTGAGGTGTGACTACAAATGACAATATGGCTAATGTATGGAAAGAGGTTTCAATCCACACACCTGCGTGAGGTGTGACACAATCAATTCACCAAGCAATCTACTGTCAAAGGTTTCAATCCACACACCTGCGTGAGGTGTGACATTGAAGTATTTTTGCCCTTTTAAATAGGCTATGTTTCAATCCACACACCTGCGTGAGGTGTGACTGTTTGCTTATGCACGTATTCAGTGCCGTGCGCTTGTTTCAATCCACACACCTGCGTGAGGTGTGACTCTAAAGCCCATTCACCGTTAGCAAGCCACATGACGTTTCAATCCACACACCTGCGTGAGGTGTGACTTTCCATCATTAGACATTCCGACTATAGGGAAGGGTTTCAATCCACACACCTGCGTGAGGTGTGACAAAAATCAACACTTCATGTATTTGATTCTGTAAGTTTCAATCCACACACCTGCGTGAGGTGTGACCAAAGCTTGCATTTCCTTCACAAACGACCGTTAGTTTCAATCCACACACCTGCGTGAGGTGTGACGAATCCGACAATAATGGGGTGTACTACATTAAGGGTTTCAATCCACACACCTGCGTGAGGTGTGACGGTGCTATAAAAGGGAAAGATAGCATTCTTAACGGTTTCAATCCACACACCTGCGTGAGGTGTGACGGCTCGTTTATAATATTTACACCCCAACAGCTTGTTTCAATCCACACACCTGCGTGAGGTGTGACATAAGCCTTGCGCTCTTCCTTGATGGCATTAAAGTTTCAATCCACACACCTGCGTGAGGTGTGACTTTGTCTTTTCGACCCACCCGCTAACGCTCATCGTGTTTCAATCCACACACCTGCGTGAGGTGTGACGCATCTATCCTATGCTTTTACAAGCTCTTATTCGTGTTTCAATCCACACACCTGCGTGAGGTGTGACTAAAATACAACCATGGGAAAACTTCTCACAATTTGTTTCAATCCACACACCTGCGTGAGGTGTGACATCATATCATTTGCTAAGATTACACGCTCTGACAAGTTTCAATCCACACACCTGCGTGAGGTGTGACAAAGAGCGGAAAAAGAAACGTACTCTTTGTAAATGTTTCAATCCACACACCTGCGTGAGGTGTGACTATAGCCAAAGAGTCAAAGAGCCAGACGGACAAAGCGTTTCAATCCACACACCTGCGTGAGGTGTGACTAAATATTTAATATTATCCTTCACGATAGTATATGTTTCAATCCACACACCTGCGTGAGGTGTGACCTCTTATAGGTGGGGTTAAATCAGCCTTACTAGAGTTTCAATCCACACACCTGCGTGAGGTGTGACTTTGTCTTGTCAATAATAGATAGGCTTTCATTTAGTTTCAATCCACACACCTGCGTGAGGTGTGACCTTCAAGGACGAAAAAGGTCTGACAATCGAGGAAATGTTTCAATCCACACACCTGCGTGAGGTGTGACGATGTTTTTCATGCCTTAACCGCCTTCTTTCTTTGTTTCAATCCACACACCTGCGTGAGGTGTGACATAAATGAGCCGGGGGAATACAAATACGCAATAATGTTTCAATCCACACACCTGCGTGAGGTGTGACGTAAAACAGTGGCACTATTCATTTTGACTATGCCGTTTCAATCCACACACCTGCGTGAGGTGTGACATACAGAGGATGGTTCTGCGAAGGAAAGGGGTATGTTTCAATCCACACACCTGCGTGAGGTGTGACCTCTATGGGTTATCGCATCAACAGAGATTTAAAGTTTCAATCCACACACCTGCGTGAGGTGTGACACTCGTTGGTGACCAGTATGTGCCACTGGCAGAAGTTTCAATCCACACACCTGCGTGAGGTGTGACGTTCTTGTCTTCGTATTCAACAGTCGTTACGGGAGTGTTTCAATCCACACACCTGCGTGAGGTGTGACCTCCGTCAATTTCAATAACAGTATGTGTTTTATGTTTCAATCCACACACCTGCGTGAGGTGTGACACGTAGTTTCTTCTAATCCTAAATTTAGGTAGTAGTTTCAATCCACACACCTGCGTGAGGTGTGACCGAATCTGCTTACTCCGTCAATCTCTCACAATCAGTTTCAATCCACACACCTGCGTGAGGTGTGACCTAGGCAAAGGATTTAGGATAACCGAAAAGGGGGGTTTCAATCCACACACCTGCGTGAGGTGTGACACAGAC